>CAZIUS010000039.1:0-10212 GCA_964542385.1 uncultured Candidatus Peribacteria bacterium | reverse complement strand
GCACTTCACACCACAAACGTTCCCTGTGTTTTTTTGGCTGCGCATTGAACCGCATATTTAGAGATATCCAAACCATACCAACTGTCTTTATTATATTCTCTCAACGATTGCAAACGACGCATATACCATCATTCGCCACATCACACATCCAGTATAGTTAAATTATCACGATCACACCATTTTTTGAGATGCGGAGCAATTGTTTCAATAAGTGGTTCATACCGTCCTCATTCCAAAAAATTTCTTCTCGCTTGAATCATACGATCGTCATCACCAGAAGATTTTTTGTTTGCCAACAAAAGATTGATATATCACTCTTTACTCACATCGAAACAATGCTTGTTGCCGCATACGTAACTTTTTTCTATCAGCGATATAGGTTGTTTACAAACTGGACAAATTAAATGCATAAACTCGAAAGAGTAAAAATAATTGATACTTAAATATTTTTAAAAAACAACTCATGAATATAATCTTGAAATACAATTAACATTATATAAAATAAGTCAACTCTTTTTATTATTTACTATATAATAAATGCAACAATTGAATGAAAATCCTCGAGAATCTAAATATTCGATGCAATGAAAAATAGGTGTGTATCAATGAACAAAATGCAAAATCATTGATGATGACATGCGTTGAATATTATTGGTTGTCTTTCAAGAAAATTGAAAATATAAATCAAAACCTCAATTAATAAGTGAGAGTGATATAAAAATGCTCAGCGAACGAAAAGCAAGAAAATTATTTCTCGATTTATTATTTAAAAACAGTATAGATATTAACATTTAGATACTGTTTTTTCATATGTCTCAAATCATTCTCTGCGTTGCCAACGCTTCATTGCTTCCAGAAAAACATACGCCATGAGCAGTCTGCCGAGATTTACGTATTCGTGAAGACATAACGATCGAACCATGACAAATCATCCTCGCTCCGACAGGAGTCAAGATCGCTTGTCCAGAATGACGACATACCAAACTCTATGCAAGAAGTGGCTTGCCGATCAAATCGGGCCTCATGCTTGCGAACGGTGTGGGAGTCATTGACAACGATTATAGAGGAGAGTACTTTCTCCAATTATATAATTGTACTGCAGATACGGTGACACATGAAGCATGAACGAGACTCTGACAACTCGAAATCGTTCCTTATTTCACACCGTGACAAACACACCAGATCACAATGCCAGAACTTGAAATAATAATCAATCAAGACGTTTTTAATCGTTTTGAAGAGCTTTATCCTACAAGCAGAGGAGGTTGAGGTTTTCATTCAACCGGGATGTAACGTTGCAATTTAATGGTTTTTGTGTATAAAAGCTAAAATTTATCCTGTGCGCACTTTCTTTATGTGAAAAAAAATATACACTAAAACAGCATGACAAATCGATGCGATTCGTGTTGCAGGAAAACATCTCAACGCAATTTTACTCCTTGTCGCTCGTGCAGCACAACCATGAGTAACATGAGACGAACTTGAATCTCTTGCAGAAGCATACTTGAAAGAAAACAAGCTTATTGGTTCATTTAAATGATTCAATGGTTTTCCAACAAATCTTTGTCTTTCAGTAAATGATTGCGTGGTGCACGGTATTCCTGATGATATCCCATTGCAAGCGGGAGATTGCTTGAAGATTGATTGTGGTGTAACCTATCAGTGAGGTATTGCAGATGCTGCAGTAAGTATTATTGTCTGATGACCGAAATACAATAAATCATGATACCATCTTATACAAACCACAAAAAAAGCACTCGACGCGTGAGTTGCAATGATACGTCCGAACTGATCGTGTCTTCCTTTTGCGCAAACAGTACAAAAAGCAATGTTACAAGGGAATTGTGCAATTATTAAAAACCTTACCTGACACGGCGTGGGTATCGAAGTACACGAATGACCGCATCTGTACAATCGACCGCATCAATCTATGCAATCATTGACCTGGAAACCAGGATGGGTCGTTGCGCTAGAACCAATTACCGCCATCAGAAGTACCGATTTCAAAGAAAAACCAGGCAATGACCGAAATCTCTATACGATGAAATGAGATTACGGAGCACAACGAGAATATACTATCGCAATTCACGAAGACGGTATTGAAATTCTTGCTGGTATTGAAGATGAAAAGAGTGTGTATTAAAACTAAAAAAAATACGATTTTGATTTGATATATACAAAATTACTCTCAAAATCCAATAACAAGGCAGAAATCGCTCAGGTATATGATTTTGTTAAATATGATATTCTGTATCAAGTGAGTATGTTGCCATAGTATTTTCATAATCAAAAAAAGTATCTCATATTAGAAGGTGCCTTGTTTTTTTTCAATGTCAATTAATAATAGCAAATAATTTAATGATATAATTGCAAATTTTTTCTTTAATCATATAAAGAAGTAAGTTTTGAAAATATATTTAAATTTATCATGAAAAAAGCAGTTGCATTTCTATTAACTGTCATCTATTTTATAGCAAGTAGTGCACTTGCTCACAGTTTTTGTATTCAGTGACAAGGGTATAATAATGAAACGCAATCATCACTAATTTGTTGTAATGGAAATGATAGTTGAAATAAAGACTGTTATGATCATTGTTTGTGAGACTATGATATAACAGTAATGAGTTCTATCGCATGAGTACATGACGATAATTTTCTATGTAATTCATTTTTATCCATAGGAGAAAAGTTATTATTTGACAAATCTATTGTTAATAAACATACTACATATGAAGACGTGCCAGTTTTTTCACTCCGATTAGATGAGTATGTTGCTAGTATCAAAAAAATAGAATAGAATATAATATATACATAATTATCAGAAAAGATATATTCCTTTTTATCTTATTTTTTTGTTATCATGAATAATCAAACCTTACAAATAGTAACACTAATTGCAGTGATCATTACTCTTGTTTTATGAGTCACATGAAACTTTAATTGAGCATCAGATAGTGTCACAAAACAAGATATCGAACTAATTGTAAAAAATGCAATAGAAAAGCAACTACCAGCACCTTCAGCACCAACTCCTCAACCATCAGCACAACCTAATCCAACTCCTCAACCATCAGAAAAAATTGCACCATCAGAATTTAAAACATTTTATGACTCTAGTTATATCAAGTGAAATAAAGATGCAAAAGTGACTATTATAGAGTTTTCAGATTTTGAATGCCCATTTTGTAAAAGACATGATAATCAATGAACTCTTGAGCAAGTACTTAGCAAGTATTGAGATGATGTAAATGTGATATTTGCTCATTTCCCATTAGATTTTCATCAATTAGCACAAAAAGCTCAAGAAGCTGCAGAATGTATTTGAGAACAATGATGAAGTGACGCATACTATGCATTTAAGAAATGATTGTTTGCTAAAGAAAAACCAACTAGAGAAGCTATTAGCGAAGTTGCCTGAATGATTGACGGAATTGACGTTAATGCATTAGGAGCTTGTATTGATCAAGGAAAATTTGCTCAAAAGGTAGCTGACAGCATGGCTTTTTGAAGAAAATTATGAGTAACAGGTACTCCATGAAATGTCGTAGTTAATAACGAAACAGGTGAGTTCACAAAAGTATCAGGTGCTGTTCCTTCGAATGCCTTTGATAGTTCAATTTCTTCATTTCTACAATAGTATGACTAACACAAAAACACAAATATATATTCAACATATTCTATTAGTACTTACATCTCCTTTATCACTTCTTTCATGACTCTTATGATGATCTATCATAGGAGTCTTGGGGTGGTATTTTATGGATGTAAGCTTGATTATATGAAATCAATGACCACTTGTTGCCTATACGGAACTTGTTTTATTTGGGATTTTTGTTGTTTTCTTTGCATTTTTTATTGCAGTTTCAGTCTATAAATTCTCTTATTTTCAAGTAAATAACACAAAACAACTTGGTCGATGATCAATATGATGATTTCTCTCAATGTTAGTTGTTTGATGTCCAGCTTGTAGTATAACGTTAGCTTCATATGTAGGTCTTGCTTCACTTATAAGTTTTTTACCATTTCAATGATTTGAATTGAAAGTAATTGGTATTTGATTTCTTGTGTATGCTAATATTTCATCCCTACGCTCTCTTCATACATGTGCTATTACACAAAAGAAAAATAATACTAGTATAGACATGTATATAAGATATTGATCCTACGTTATTTGAACACTCATTTGCCTTCGAGCAATCATTGACTACTTCGTTAGACAAGGTTTGTTTACTTTTTAAATTATTATTGATGAAAAAAAAACTATATCAAATTATTTTTATTCAAGCATGTGTTGCTACCATATGATCATTATATTATTGATGGTTTTGAGACCCAATACTCAATATACAAAGTTGAGAAATGTTTCTCAGATCTAACTGATTAACTCCATGTGAAATGTGTTGGTTTGCAAGAATATTGATGTACCCTATCGTTGTTATTTCTTTAGTTGGTATGATTAAAAAAAGTTTGGATTACACTTCTGTGTTGATACTTTCTGGACTATGAATTCTATTAGAATGATACCAATATCGATATCAAATGACTCATTCAGATAGCGACATCAAATCTTTCATTTGTGGGGTGTGAGATCAAGCATCCTGTGCAGCAACAGATGTTATCTATTGATGATTTATTACAATCCCTTTTCTTTGTTTAATTGCTTTTTGTATAATTTTTATAGCTACTACTTTATTGCAAAATAAAAACTCAAAAGAATAGAATTTTAGTTATGTGCACACTTAATGAAAAAAATATTATGAGTGATCTTTATGATTTCTTTACTGTCTCTAATAGGTTCATTATATTACGGTTGGTTTGGGGATCCTTTTTTAAATATTAAAACTGGAGAATTATTTTTACGTTCTAATGGATTAGAACCTTGTGAAATGTGTTGGTTTGCAAGAATATTTATGTATCCTCTTGTTATTACCTCTTGAGTTGGTCTATATAAAAAGTCATTTGACTACTTATCAGCAATCATACTCTCATGATTTGGTATACTTCTAGAATGATACCAATACCGATTTCAAATGACAAAATCAGATACTGAAGTAACATCATTTATTTGTAATTGAATTGATAAAGCATCATGCTCATCTATTGATGTTATTTATTGATGATTTATTACAATTCCCTTCCTTTGTTTAATTGCTTTTTGTATGATTTTTGGTGCTTCATGGCATTATAGACATCTCTATTACAAGAAGGCAAAATAAATGAAGTTATTTTATTTCTTGATATGTAGATTATGTGACACGCGTGTTGTTGAAAAAAGACTTCAGAATGAATAAAAACAGCATTCTATTTGAATCTTTGATTCACTATTATCGAAATAATTGGATGATTATATACGAATAGTGTTAGTATTTTGAGTGACGCTATTCATGATGCATGAGATAGTATTGCATTGTGATTGTCTCGATTTCTAGAAAAAAAATCTGAAGAATGAGCTACTGCTTGATATTCATACTGAAAAAAGCGTTTATCGCTTTTAGCTTGATTCATCAATGGCATTATACTAATAGTGTGAAGTGTTGTAATGATTTCAGAATCAGTGAAAAGACTTATTGTCCCAGAGGTGGTAGATGCCAAATGAATGATATTTTTGGCAATATTATGAGTAATAGTCAATGGTTATGCGGTATACCGTTTGAGCAATTGAAAGTCCTTAAATGAAAAATCTGTGAGACTTCACTTATTAGAAGATCTGTTCTGACGGTTTGCAGTATTGGTTGTTAGTATTATTATGATGTTTTATGACATCCCCCAACTTGATACTATTTTATGATTGGGAATAGCTATCTATGTAATATTTCACGCAGTAAAAATGTTGATTTCAGCATGAAAACTCTTTCTGCAAAAAGCACCAGAAGAAATTAACACAATAGAAATCAAAAACAATATCCAGGAATTATCTTGAGTACTGAGCATTCATCACATGCATATACGATCATTAGACTGAGAAAAGCACGTATTTACTGCTCATATACTCATTGAAAATAAGGATCAAGACAAAATTTGTAAGATTAAATCGTGAATTATCAATATACTTAAAGTATTCAATTTTGAACATACAACAATTGAAATTGAATATGATTCAAGTAATTGTTCACAAGATCTAATGAGTAAATAAAAGCACCTCAAACACATACGTGCTCATTTCTCTTGAAACAGATTTAAAAATCTTTAGAATATAAACACCTTTATTTATCCATATATTCCGATGCCGAAAAAAGAAAGCCAAAAACAGGGGAGTGATGATCGTATTGCATTGCTAGAAGCAGAAATTGCATGACTTACGAGACAGATTGCAGACAAAGAAGAAATTGCAAAAAGAGCACAATCTGACTATATTCGTTTGAAAATGGATATGGATGGCTATGTTTCAAGAACAGAAGCTGCACAAAAAGAAATGAAAATCGAATGATTGCTCAGTATAGCAAAAAAACTGCTTCCTAGTGTCTTTCAATTAAAACTCATGACTGACAGTTGCCCTGTCGAACTGAGCGAAAATTCACGAGCGCAATGAGTAAAATTGCTGTATGGTAAACTTACAAAAGAGCTTGAAATGCTGCATATATTTCCTATAGATTCAGCTATTGGTAGTGAGCCAAATCTTACCTATCATGCTCCTATAGGTAACGAACCAGTTGAAGACAAGAAACTCACAGGAAAAATCGTCAGAGAACTCCAACAATGATATATTTATCGTAACAATGGCGACGAAAAAGTAATTATTCCAGCCACCGTCATCATCGGCGGATAATAAAGAATCAAGATTCAAGAAACTAGACTCTAGAAAATTGATTTTAAATAATAAATCTTAAGTCTGGAATCTAGAATCTAGATTCTAAAATATCTTTAACCCTTTCCCTCTCCTCATGACCTTACAAGATGATTTATTACACATGGGAAACCGTGATGCAAGTATGCTTAGCTCAGCAGAAATTGAAACCAAAGTAGAATCTACAATGACTACTATGTTTAGTTGGGTTTGAGTAATGTTGCTTATCGCTTTCGGTGTAGCTTTTGGTATTTCAAGTTGATTATTACCAATTCCATTTACTATGATTGGTTTTTGGGTAAGTACACTCGGTTGATTTGGACTCATTATGCGAGTCTCACGAAAACGACAAACAATGAGTAAACAAACAATCAGTGGTGCTCTCTTACTGTTTGCTTTGCTTGAAGGATATGGGCTCTCAGGTATTTTTATGCTGTATTGACTAGGAAGTGTCCAACAAGTCTTCCTAACGACCTCATTGCTTTTTATCTGACTGTCTGTAGCGGGTAAATTCCTCGATGTAGACGTTACCAAAGTCGGTTCTATTCTCAGCGTGAGTTTAATTGCTTTGATTGTTGCTTCATTGATCAATATGTTTCGATGAAATGAACAATTTAGTATATGGATTAGTATCATCTGAGTCGTTATTTTTTCATGACTCATTATCTATGATATGAACGTCATGAAACAACAAGCATTGGTGAATGATGATAGATTACCATTACTCATGGCTATGAGCATGTTCTTGAACTTTATCAACCTCTTTCTTTTTCTCCTGAGATTGATGTGAGGTTCTAGAGATTAACAACAAAGAATAGATTAATAATAAAAGAAACACTTAGCTAGCGCTGAGTGTTTTTATAAGTCAGATAAACATAAAGTCAAAAAATAGCATAAGAGCGAAATCGTCGAAACGACAAGCAAAGCACCCCGCAGTACTGCGGGGCACACTAAATGTGAGTATTAATTTGTTCGACTTGCTTTGCGCGAAGTTCGATGATGAGCGATTGCTATTTTTTAATAATAACTCATCATAAAAACAAAACAAAAACCAATTATATAAAAAAGTCAATAATTATTTGACAAATTAAATAAAATTATATACAATATATTATATTTATATTTTGTCAAACAAACTATGACCTTCTTCCTTATATGATATGCTGTTGGATTAAAAGAAAAAATCAAAACAGTAATGCGAACATTCATGATTTTTATTTGTGTATTTGTTCTGTATACATCTGTAGCTCATGCACAAACAGTAACTTGAGAAACATTGTGAACGTGAGCTGTTCTTGTGCTTGAATCAACGAGTACAGTAACAAAAAATGTTACGTCAAACAGTTCAGAAATAACAACATATATTACTCGTTTACTTGCAATGCAAAAACAAGCAAAATGGAAAAATTCTCCAGCATTTTCTGAATGAAACTATGCATTTTTTGAATGATTTAATAAACAACTTGCATTGATTCCATCTGATGATCATATTGATATGGTAAACTATACACTCAAACAAATTACAGCATTAACTACTGCTGAAGCAACGAAAAAATTCTCTATTCAAAAATGAATTGTTATTGCAGTACTTACGTGAATCAAAGAAATTGTAGCCAATGATTATAAATCGAATGATTGAAATGATGATGCTAAAGATGATGAATGAGAAGATGATACTGATTATAAATCAAATTCACTCTTTACTGTTGAAACTGAAACAGTAGCTTGAGTTGATTATCATATCTATACACTTGATAAACCAAATACAATAAAATATGCTGACTTTCATGATGATAAATGAAGTTTCGTACATTGTATGTATAGTCAATGTAATACACTTAACTTTTCTGAAATGAGATTGCCAAAGAAGATATTTGTACAATATACTCTATGAGAAAAAAATGAGATTATTGATTTAACAAAAAGCACATGATCAGTAAAGAAAGAGATTGAAAGCGATGATGAAAGTGAAGAGGAAAAAAGTGAAGATAGTGAAATGAACGAAATTGATGATTTGTTTGCTGAAGAAAAAACTGTAACAACTAAAACTACAACAACAACCAAAACTACCACAACTGTCTCTTCAGAAGATGACGACTCAGATCTCCTTCAAGAACTTTCTGATATATTTTGATGAGCATTTTAGTATTTACTAGTCAATTACGTTGGCACTATCATCATATTTCTAATATATACTAAACCGCCTTGAATTCTTATAAATTATATGTATATCTAATGCGATTTAGATATAATTTATAAAAATGCAAATTTGGAAAAAGTTTGTTCTAACGAAAGAACAGAAAAACGCTTTATTAGAAGCGGAAAAGTCTACAAGTAATGCTAAGATTCTTAAAAAGATTCAATGCATAAGACTGAAAGATTTATGACGGAATCATGATCAAGTTGCACATTTCTTATCGGTCAGTGATCAAACTATAAGTAATTGGATGCAAACGTATTATGAGAAGTGAATTAAATGACTTCTAGAGCGAAATTACGAATGAAAGGTTTCTAGTTTAACAAAAAAACAACTAAATGAATTGGTAAGAAAAAATAAAAAGAAACCATTTGCAAATGCAAAAGAAATACAGCATTATATAGCTGAAAAATACTGATTTCACTATCACTTACATCGAGTACAGAAAATGGTTAAAAAAAACTTTGATTGTCATACAAAAAAACCAAATTAATACCATGAAAACTACCATCTGTAGAGATTCAAGAAGATTTTATTGAGGATTATAGTGTGTTATTTGAAAATGCTCAAGCATGAAAAATTCATGTAATATTTTATGATCCTGTACATCAACTTCATAATACTGTTGCTGATAAATGCTGGATTGAAAAATGAACCGAATATTATTTACCATCAAATACATGAAGAAGTAGGCTAACAGCGATGGGTTGAATTAACCCGATTACGTTTAAATTTAGTGGTATTGTAATTGAAGACTATTGCGATACAGAAAGCACAAAAACAGCACTTGAACAAATTAGAAACGATTATCCAGATGGTAAGCCGATTTTTGTGATACTTGATAATGCAAGATATAACCGCTCAAATGAGGTTCAAGAATTCGCTGAAAAAATATGAATTACGCTCTATTATTTACCTCCATATTCTCCTAATTTAAATCTTGTAGAAAGATTACGAAAATTTATGAAGAAAAAACTTGTAAAAAACAGGTATTTTGAAACATTGTCAGAGTTTTATGACGCATTTGTTTGATTCTTTACGAATCTTGATGATTATTTATCGGAATTAACTCAAATTTTCTCTCATAAAATACAAATACTAAAAGCGGTTTAGTATAATAAATATTATATACGGTGATAGAGTAAAAGTGTATTTTTCATACATTTTTCTTTAATCTAATGAGTATTGTATTTTTTTATTCCATAATATAAATTATGAACCATTCAATTTT
>CAZIUS010000038.1:0-10369 GCA_964542385.1 uncultured Candidatus Peribacteria bacterium | reverse complement strand
AAAATTGTAAAACAATTTTTTACGTAACAAATTCATTCTGAATTTGTTATACTACTTTGTAAATTCACTGGTTGATAATCCTAAAGCTAAGTCAAATTTACAATATTCTTTTATGATATGTTTCTTACCCTCTCTTCAGATCAAATACAACGACGATGACCACAATGAAGTGAAACGCTTCCCTTTTTTCAGATTGAAAAAAACTTTTGACCTTGGATGGTACAATTGGTTAAAAAACAGCAACCTAAAGATATATTCATCTTGAACTGACCATGAAGTTTTACAACGCTCAGAGTTTGTTGTCTTGCATTAAATATTATTAAACAACACTTCTGAATAACCTATTATACAACCACCAAACCAGCTTTATTTCAGTCACTTGCTCAGAAACAATCATTTCCTCAAAAAATCGGTCTCACAATCGCCCAAAAACAAAATTGTTGGCTATTGGAAACAAAAACACAGAAATATGAAAAAATACTCTACACTGATCGATACGAACAATGAATACTCATTGATCCTATTCAGCAACTCCCAGAATCATTACCAAAAGATGCTTATGCACGTATTCTTCAACGAAATCGAGACGAGAAAAATGCAACGGTTGTCTTGAAAAACAACGCACAACAATGGCTAATTGATTTTTCAGATTCTTGTCGAAAAAAAGTCGATAAACTAGAACCGATGTATCTTATTGATCCGACGATGTAGACAAGATTTTCAAAGCATGATCACGAATCGCTACTCTATTTCGATGTTTGCTACGAAATAATTTCATTGCTTCGATCAATACTGAAGGATTTTTATCGGTAACAAAAACACCGCATTCAGTTGTAATAATTGGTCATTCGTTTTCTGATTGCTGAGGAATTCACACAAGTTCTCTCGTTCATCATGCTGCAAAACCAAACACAGGGACACCTGTAAGTAATGCCTCAATCGTACTCATACCACAACTTTCTTTTGCAATATTAATCAGTCATTGCGCTTGTTGCACGATGGCAATTTTTTTCGCTGGATCAGTAATTGCTCACAAAAAAACAATGGTTCCTTCTGCACGATCCTTTAATGCATCTTCATCTGGTCAAGAACACAAAACTAGTAAGGGTAACGCCATTGCATTACACAAATCAATAATGCGATCTACTTCTCTAATAAACTGCACAAGTCTTCACACATACACCAAATATTCACGAGGGTCTTGTATTACGGTACTTTCCAGATAGTGCACATCAATTTCTGGATACCAAACGGTAGAATTTAGATCATAGTAGTGTTTAATACATGATTTCGTATACTGGCTATTTGCATACACTTTTGCATAGTTACGTTTCTTACTATCTCGGACACGTAAATGATTTGCACGTCGACGAAATAAGGCTCATTTGATTCAGGTTAGTTTTTTGGTATATTCATCATAATTTTCCCAAATATATTGCATTGGACTATGAATATAGGCAATGGTAGGAATTACCCATCCTCACGTCGGAACAATGTTTTTCACACCTGCAAATGATGAAACAACTAATTGATCTGGATTCTGTTTTTTAATTTTTTGTTGCAACAACCATGTCAGTTGCGGCAAGAAAAACAATAAATTACGATAATCACTGATCCAACGAATCAGTTTCCAACGACTCTGTATTCATCGAGCAAAGAAATGATTGAGTCGTCACGGTAAGGAAGTGACAATCTGAATCTTTTTGCCATCAATCACATAAAAATCATGATTACTATACAAAACAAATAGTCTTGTTTTTTCATCATACCCAAAATGTTGCATCAGCATACTGAGTACCGCTTCTGCTCATCAAGCAAACACATATCGATCATGGACGTAGGATTTCATATTTATCACTATACGTAAAGGAGAAAAAAAAGCTAGTTTTATTTGCAAAATAAAAAGGATTAGGTATAATTACAATACATATTTTTCTTTTTTTGCCAATATGAACAACCAGTGACCAAACAGTAAGAACAATATAACAGAAAGCAATAAATCAATTGCAGAATTTTTACATAATTCAAACAAAATATGAAACAACATAGCTCAAACTGTCTGAAAACAACTCGAAACTGATTATGTTTTACATGCCCGCAAAATACAAGACTATATTGCCAAAAAAACTGGTAAAGAGGTAGCAAAATGCACCTTTGGAGATTTAGAAAATATGGATAAAGAAACATTTTTGAATGATTTTAAACCAATACATATCAATGTCAGTCATCCAAAATGATATACGATGCTTGATCCGCAATGTGAAGTATCAGTTACCTATACTGATCCATATACAAAAAAAGAACATAAATTTGTATGATTTCCAAGAATTGAAGATAATGAGGACGCTGAAGACACATGACCACTCAACCAACATCTCTCATTATATACTGCTCAATGAACATTTGTTGGGTGATTTCCAATAGAGATCAAAGATACTAAAAAATGACAAATCTATGAATTAGACACAAAAAAGTATACACTCTGAAAACAAGAAAATGCACAAACCGCTGATCAACTCACCACACAATGAGTAGTGCTTGATGCATTATGGGATAATATGAAAGAACTCAAATATCAATGAACACATCTTGAAGGTAGTACTCTGAGTTCACAAGATAACCTTTTATGAGCCTATGCAAATAGTGTTCAATCTAACCCGTCAAAACAGATTAAACCACAACTGCCTCACTTAGACAATAAAGATCCACAAGACGTACTCAATGAATGAGAAACGCTTAAAAAAAGCAAAAACAAATTCGACAACAACCCATTTTATGGGTTTCATTTTTCTGAAGAAAAAGATATACCCAATGAAGTTAAACAATCAATCGAACAAAGAGGGGTAAAAGATCCTAAATGACGAGTGTTTCAATGAGCAGTCTATCTGAACAAAACGTATTTTTGTAAAAAATATGGGTTTAAGGATATTAATCGAAAAAGAGTTGAAGAAGGAAATAAACTTATCTTTACGATGCAAGACTGAACTGAACGTTCTGTTTTATCGTTATATAGAGAAGAACAATACAAAACATGTATGCAAGAAATGCTTGCAACAAAGATCCATGAAATTACCCATAGACTTCTCCACTTTCATGATATTCATACCTTGGATACTACGACAACAAATGGTGAACCTATTACTGTTGACCAAGAATTATTATGTGAAGTTGCAGATCGTATGAGTCGTAAACGAAAAAAATGAGGAAGCAATGCAATGGATGATATTGTTGCACTCGATGATGGGAAAACAATTTACTGTACACAACTGGAAGAAGAAATCGCACGTATCATTCCTTGATTTACGCGAAAATCAATCCGTTCGATGGATATAAAATCTTTGGAAGATTATATTCAAAAATGTGAGCAGTTTGATACTCTTGCTGCAGCTAATGCAGTAATAATGAATAAAAATCAAATTAAACACTACAACAAAGCATGAAATGATAATCTTGAAAATTTTATCAGAAATGAATGACCTATTGATTACAGTAATCCACATAAAAAGAAAATATTTGATGATGCTCACGAGCTAATAGATAAAATCAATGATTTACAAACAAAAATTTGAAATAGAACAGGTGATGATATAACTGATGATGAACTCACCGAGGCACAAAACCTTCATCAAGAAGTAAATGATTTTTTCAAAGAAAATAATCCTGATGACAACAATCCTGATGACAATAATCCTGATGACAACAATCCTGATGACAATAATCCTGATGACAATAATCCTGATGACAATAATCCTGATGAAGATAATCCTGATGACAATAATCCTGATGAAGATGACCCTGATGAAGATGAAGAAAACACATCATCAACTATGAAACGCAAAGCATTTCAGGAAATGTTTGTCAGAAAATTAGCTGGTAAGGGATCTGATGAATGAGTAAAATGTGCACCTTGAACAGCATTGTTTCTGAAAGAAAAACACTCTACACTTCCAGGTAATGGGTATAATTGGGTAAAGTTTGAAATCATCAATGTAGGAAATGAATCAATAAGATTACGTATGGAAGACGCGACCGATAATCTGGTTTCAGGAAGTAAAGCATTCGATCTCCCTTTTACAGAAGATACGATTGATCATATTCAAAAAAGATGAGGTATGGAAACGATACTTTTTACAAAAACAACGAAAAGTAATGCACATACCAAACTCCAAAAAGGCGTTGTTCCAGAACGAGAGAGTGTTGATGGTTCATATAATAAAAAACGGTTTGATGGTTGAAAAGAAAAAAGCTGACCAATCACTCATGTCTGAAGGATTAGATGATGATGAGACACAAGTAATGACGTCACCTATGCAGTAGATTTTTGATTTAACAAAGTTACCGTCACTGGACAAGTATTTAAAAATGATGCTACCAAAAAAGATGTGGTTAAAGATGAAAAAGGAAATGTCATACAAGATAATACTAAAGAACTCCGAACAAAAAGTATGGATTATGATACTTTTATGATCTTTTGTAAAACCAAAAATCTCAAACCACTGAATGAAGAAGAATTAATTAAAGCAAAAATCAATCCTAATCCTGCAAAAATTGATCAAGCTGATATTTCTTGGAAAGACAAACTAATTAGTATATGAGCTGTATGGAATTTTCTTAAAGCAATTCCAGAATCAATCAAGAAAAAGTTTGAAGAAGAACAAGAATTTCAAACTGCACTTGCAAAAACATATTTTGCAGATCGAATTCCGAATACTTCCTTATTAAATCTCGATGAAATAAGATCTGAAATAGGTGGTATGGATGGTGTTGTACGGCAAAGAATTCAAAAATATAAATGAGAACGAGCATGAGAAAAACCAGATAGTCATGATGAAGAAATATTTAAATGAATTGAAGGAGCAATATTTGAAAAACCAACAAATAGAAGAAACTATAAATATAAGGCTGCAAGCGCACTACTTTATACTCTTGAAAAATGAGCATTATATCCTAGATCATTATCAAAATATGAAAACAAAGATGGAGGAGGATATTGGATCAAAATTCTTCTTGGGGAAACCATGCAAAATGAATATCAAAGACAAAAAAATGCACTTATAGATCAACTAAAAACAAAAAATATTGAAGAACAAGAAAAGATTCATAATGATATCACAAAACTTGAATTGAAATTTATTCAAGAGGCTACTACAGACAAACCTTTTCGGTGATCAAAGTTCTGAAGAGAAGTTGAATCACATAAGGATAAACTTTATTGAGGTGCTTCATCTATAGATTCCGCATCAATTAAAGCAAAATGAAATTTCAATGAAATGTTCAATACATTTAAATGATGATGATTAAAATGAAATAGCCCAAAAACACTGTTCAGTGCACTGAAAGCGATGGAAGAGTCTATAGAATCTGAATCAGATCTGAAAACTTTCTTCTCAGCAATTTTACTCCTCTTCGTAACAGGAACAGTCCATAAACTTCCCAATGATTATCGTGATATGCTTGCGTGAATAGGAAGAGCAAAATGATTTCCAATCGCATTATTTGTTAATAATCCAAAAGCATCGTGAGATGTTGTCCGTATGCTTGATCATATCTGAAAAAATGCATGAATTAGTTCGTTCACGCATTATATAGGAAGTACACAATCAGCATTCGATCAGAAAAATATCAGCAATTACAATATCTTTGATGGTGATAGTTCTCAACAACAAAAACTTGTTGGAAATTTCTTGGAACGATGGTGAATTGCTGATAGTTTCGTACTCAACGCATTTGCTCCATGAGAAGATCTCTTAAAAATGAATGATTATCCAAATGGACAACCAGTACCTGAACAAACAAAAAATACTATCAGATCATATCTCTGAAAAGGATGAATTTTTAACCCTTATGTAGCGATTCAGTGAAAAGATTATGGCGATAATGTCGATCCTCAGTCTCCTATTTTCCAGAAAAACTTGATGAATTTATCAAAATGACCATTGACGGAAAATCTTGGGCTCACCTGATCAAATGTAAAACTGCAGGCATGAGCATCTGAAAAAACAAAAATGATGTGGAACAATCTTTCTGATATCTTATGACAATATGAAAACACAATCAAAACAATGGACACAGAGACATTACAAGATACCATGGCATATTTGTATGCAAAATATCTCCATTTATTTGGAGACAAACTCAATAACAATGTCGAAGGCTATTCAAGTAAAAAACAACAAACATTTAAAGAAAAACTAGAAAAATCTCTCATTGAGTGAGATAGTGCGATAGGTGAATCAGTTGCAGATCAATGAATTATTGTAATAAAACCAAAAACCAAAAAGAAACCAAACAATGCTACAAACAATCCTAATAATGATGAGGAAGAATCAGTAGAATATGGAAAACCAGATATAGGATTATCTAATGCAAAAAATGGCGTCAAGAAATTTACAGCACTTCTCTATGAAGGCATGAAATGACTTAATCAAATACAAAGATATAATGTAATTACAAAATGAACGCAATATGCAACGTGAAGTGATTAATAGGATAAGGAGCCTCTGCCGTAAGCATTGATCGAAATGTTTGGACATAAACATATGGTATCATCAATTATTACGTTTGGATATTTTGCAGAGGTTCCACAAAAATTACTTGTAAAATTTCGCAGAAAATTTGTTTACCCACTTCGTGGACAAGCCCACTTCGTGGACAAGCCCACTTCGTGGACAAGTAAATTATCTTAGAAAATTTGTTTATAAATTTTGTTTCCAAAATTTGTTTATAAATTTTCGCAGAAAATTTGCAAAATTTACCTTTTCTCCATATACTTAACCATACTTTATTTTATGGTTACTCGTCATGGCTGCAAATAATAGCAATATAGCAACAGAAAGTAGTAGTACAGCACAAGATTCACTTATTTTGTGACTTTTTTCATGGCAAGATATGTTTCTTTTTCTCATCAAATTGGTTATTGCAATTGTTATTGTGTGATTACTCATTGTCATTTCAAAACGAATATCAAAGCTTATCACGAGACATCTCAAAGCGGAAAGTGTTGTTGATGATAGTTATACCGACAAAGTAAGTTGATTAATTGGTGAAATCGTCTTTTATACAATGCTGACACTTGCTCTCATTATTGGTTTTATGATCATGGATATCGATCTATGATGGATATTGTGATGAATATCGTTTGGTATCTGATTTGCGTTCAAAGAAATACTTGGTAATCTTATTGCTGGTATTTTGGTACTGACCAACAAAGAATTTAAACTCGGAGAGATTATCTCTATCGATGATGATAAATACGATTATTTTTGAAGAATTGAAGAAATTACTATTAGATATACGGTTATTAGAACGTTTGATCTCAGAAAAGTAGTCATTCCAAATCTAACCCTAATCACCAGACCAGTAAGAACCTACGATTCCGAAGAAGCGGTAAGATTGGATACTGTCTTTACAATCCATTTTCAAACTGATTTACATAAAGCTTTGGACCTTATCAAAGACGCTATCAACAGCGTAAGTTATGTAAAAGAAAAAGAAAGCACGAGAGTTTCAATTCAAAAGTTCTGAGAACGTTGAGTAGATATACTCGTTTATTTTTATTTTGATCCAAAAGCTGGTATGTTGATCCAAACAGCAAAATCTGGCGTTCATCAAGCTATTTACGATATGTTCCTTGAAAAATGAATTATTATTCCATATCCACATCAAGTACTCACCGTCGATCACAACGATAAAAATCTTCTGGGGTCATTGTTATATGTTGGGAAAGAATTAGGAAAGTAATTTTCTGTATTTATTTGTTGTCTGCATTATGACCGTAAATCTATTTATATTTGCCGCTGCAGTGTATTGTATCATAAAGTGATCTTTACTTTCATCAAAATATGCTGTTCTTTTTGCAAAAAGTTTTCATGTGTCTACATACATAGTATGACTTATTGTGGTTTCAGTAATATCTATCTTACCTGAAACATTTATTTCAGTAAGCTCAGTTTTTGCATGAGAACCAACCCTATGATTATGAACTCTTTTTTGATCAAATGTTGCAGACCTCACATTGGTTTTTGCGATCATTGCTCTGTTTTCATGAAGATTAAATATAAAAATCAAATGAAGTATTATAGCAAAAAATAGACTTTACGATCTATTTTTATTAGTACCAATTATTTTGTGACTTGACTGAGCTTATACAAGATTTGAATGAATATGCCTTATATTAATTTGATTTCTGTATTATTATAATACACTGAAAGGTGGTAAACAAGAAAAAACAAAAGAAGTAAAAACCGTTAATAGATCAATTATCATGCACAACTTTCGATATCTTTTATGAAGCATAGCATTGCTATTGGTGTGAGCACATTTTGTTGTTGTTTCCGGTATTGCTATAGCAGAAATATTTTGAGTCGATCCTGTCATTATTGGTATTTGAATAGTATGATTGTGAACGGTAATTCCAGAACTCCTTTTTGCATTTCATGCAGTAAGAA
Source organism: uncultured Candidatus Peribacteria bacterium (assembly GCA_964542385.1). Taxonomy (GTDB): domain Bacteria; phylum Patescibacteriota; class Gracilibacteria; order Absconditabacterales; family Absconditicoccaceae; genus CAYLWY01. The sequence goes on along the minus strand of CAZIUS010000038.1, from coordinate 1,922 downwards.
ATTATAAAGATGAACTTGCTGTCTGAGATCTTTTGTGAACAGTACTTGCAGATGCAACAGTCGTGATTTGAATAATGGCCATTATTTCACCGTTTGTTTTTCCAGAAAGAATCATCTATGTTACCTGAATTTTTATGGTTGTATGAGGACTACTTAATGGTTATTTTTTGCGTACATGAAAAATAATCACAAAACAAGAATGAGTCTTTTTGCTTCTTTTTTGGATTTTATTCGTATGTACTGAATATTTAGTTAATAGTTAGTCGTTTTTATTACAGTTTAAGGTATATGATTATATGTTAATAATGAATAGATACAACGATATTATCTGCTTTTTTACATTAACACCTTTAACCTATGGTCAAAACACTTACCTTGCAACAGCGTGCATTATGATATTGATGATTACATGGTGATTTAAATGCATTGACGTCCTATCATATTAATAATGGATGAGAAAAAGTATTAACAAAAACATTAAAAACGGAAAGCGAAATTAGCAATCTTTTTATTTCATATAAAGATAATCCAAACAAGATTGCTGAAAATATGATTAGATGTCTACAAAAAATTGTCTTGAATAATAATAATCAATGAAACCATGATAAGAAAGAAAGATTAAACAGATATCTAAAACAATATATAGATCTCATTACACAATTTGATCAAGTTCATTTTCCTCATTTATGAAGTAAATGACCTGTATACCAATGAATCCCCAATTACATTCCAAACTGATTTGTAGATTTTTGATCAAATCAAAATTTAAATACCGATACTAGAAATTGAAGAGAAAAACTGATTATTAATAAAAACGATTTTTATCAGATACATCAAAGTCATATTATCAACGTACTCAGTCAATGACTTTCCCAAAAAGAAATTGTTTGAATCACACATAATTATATTTGGGATCTACCAATTTCAAAGACGCCAAATAATGATTTTTGATGAGCTAGTATTCCATTATCAGAAATAAGTGATAATCAAGAAATGGTATGTAGACACAAAGCAATTACCATGCAGCTTATAATGCAGTTCTTTTGAATAGAGTCGCATTTACTAAAATGCGATGTGCGATCAGAAAAATCACAAGAACGATGAGCACATGTTGCAAATCTTATTAAATATGATGAAAATCGACATCTGATTGATACGATCCAATCACTTCAATTATCAGATTGAAAATCATGGTTAACAAATCTTAAAATCAAACAACAAGATATTGATCTTAATAATTTACTTTATAACCGAGAAATCACAAAGAAAATCATTCCAACATTGAAATATGAGAAAAAATATCGTAGCAGAAATAATATGTATTATCAAATTAGATAAACAATTATTTCGTGTAAAATATGATTATAAATTTATCTGTTTCTTATTTTTATACGTCAAAAAAATCACCAATAACTCCTTTCCCTTCTATTTCTTCGATTCAACTCATTTCTTCTCCATTTCTTCTCCATTTCTTCTCCATTTCTTCACTATTTCTTCTCTATTTCTTCTCTACTTACCTCCATCCTTCATCTCTACTACTCTACCAATACCAAACATCGTTGCTTCATCGCGCATTCACGTCATGATTTGAAATCAGATAGGAAGTTTTTTACCATCTTTTTCTACCCATCCGCAAGGAACAGACATGGCTGGATTTCCTACAAGGTTTGCTATTGCTGTATAAATATCTGCAAGATACATTTTGACTGGATCGTTAATTTTTTCACCAATCTTCCACGCGACTTCAGGTGATGTCGGCGAGACCACAGCATCGTATTGATCAAATATCTTTGCGAAATCACGACGCATTTGTGCTCTCACAGCCAATGCTTTACGATAATAAGCATCATAAAATCACGCACTCAGGACATATGCTCACGTTAAGATTCTTCTTTTTACTTCTGATCCAAATCATTCTGCTC
>CAZIUS010000037.1:2440-10760 GCA_964542385.1 uncultured Candidatus Peribacteria bacterium | reverse complement strand
ATTCAGTGAAAAGATTTGTTAGACAAGACGCTTTTTATCTTGATGTTGCTACCTGACAAGATGGTAAAGAATTGTTTGGAGAGTTGCAAAAACAATGAGTTGTGAGTAGCTATGAACAGCCATTTACTGGTCTGGATATTCCATATTATCGTGTCGAATTTGCTTCAAACGAAGATGTTACAAAACGTACTTTAGCAAGTATGGTACAGTCTTTTAAAATCCAGTCAATTAATGATGTGCCAAAATTTGAAATACAGCAATTTTCTCATAGTGGGGCAGTACTTCGTTCACCTATAAAACTCAATAAAAAATCGACAATATTTTCAACACAAGCGGTACGTGAACCAGACTTTGAATGGCAATGGTATACTGATGAAATATGACTCATTCCAGCTCAATTGAGTTGTGTCAAGATGACACGCCCAAAAATAAAAATAGCCGTTATTGATAATGCGTTTATGACCACCCATCCAAATATTGCGTGAAGTATTCGCTCTGCAATTGATGTCGCAGATGGTGACAAATCGACGATACCGCCAAATTTTGAACCAGAATGGATGCATGGTTCTCATAGTGCAGGGTTGATTGCCGGTAAAAAATACAAATCAGAATGAATCGTGTGAACATCATTGTGAAGTGCAGAGTTGTATGTGTTTAAAGCAACCGCAGATAGTGCATGACCTACAGAAATTACACATGGTATAGAAGCTTTTGCCAAAGCAATTGAAATGGACGTTGATATTATTTCGTTGAGTTGGTGAGCATATATGGACTTTCCGGTCTTCCGTCAAGTTATTAAAAAAGCAATTGATAAATGAATTGTGGTCATAGCAGCGGCATGAAATTACTGATCTGAAGACTATTTTTATCCTGCAGCGTATGAAGGAGTGATTTCTATATGAGCATATAATAAAGACATGAGAAGAGCTGATTTTTCAAACTATGGCGATCGGGTAGATATTTTTGCACCATGAGTAGATCTCGTCGTCCCGGTCAATAAAGATGAGTACGCTTCCACCGATTGAACGTCTTCTGCAGCACCTTTGTTTGCAGGTGTTTATTCGTTTTTGAGCCGTTATTTATGAAAAAATCATCCTGATTTAAATAAAGTACTCACCAAAAATAATAGTGCATTGTGAAAATATTTGTTGTTAAGTGATTTATGTCCCGATGATCCAGTTGCAGCACCAATCCAGAAGCCAATGACATGAACAAATACCATTCAAGAAGCAAAACCAATAGAAGAACTGCCAATCCCATTACCAGTAGAACCAGAACCAGTACATGAAGCTGCGCCACCTTCCTTTATGGAACAAGCAGTGAGTTTACTGAAAGTACGAGGAGGTTGGATTGTTGCGTTTGTTGCGATGAGTATGTCGTGATATTTGTTTTGGCAAGCAAAGAAAATCGATAAAACTGCTGGGCAATAAAAATTTTATATTTCACTTGACTTTAATGGATAGATTGATACTTTTTTTTCAAAGAAAACATTTCATTCAGTTTACATATATGATTATGTGATTGAGAAGTGCTTTAATAGGTTCAGTATGACTCATTATTGTGTTATGCACTTTTTTTCTCTCGCCAATAACGGTTGCAACATTTACTCTTTATGAAGATTGAGGGAGTTCAGAAATGACCTATTGTTCATTTTACGCAAGAACCAAATTTCAAGAACTCACCTGATTGCCTGAAACCAACGAGCTTATACAAGAGCATTGAATACTTCAATGAGACGCAATCGTACTCATTGAACAACTCTTGAATAATGATTCATTAGTCGCTCTCCAAGACAATAACACGTTATCACAAAAGATGTCTGACCCAGAGCCATATACACTCTTGGATTTTTATGTCTACACACCAAGTAAACAAAAAGAATTAAATCGTTTTGATTATCAGATGCAATGACATAGAGCACTCCTGCTTTTTCTTCATGACGTATGGCGAATTTATGATCCAGTAAAAATCACCTTCCCGTATCGACAAACGCTTGATTCCTACTGGGAACAAAAAATCACACCAGATATGTATCCCTATGTGCGCTCCATCTCGTATAGTGTAGTCGAAGAAGTCCGTCCTGATGTCGACGCACTTTTTGTCGTACCAGATATTTATGAATGAGTTTCTCATCTCAAAAAAGTTTTTTCACAAGATTGATTCATCACCACGTATGATGATGCCTGAATGCCTATAAGTTATCGTGCTTCACAAGATCTTTCCATCGTCTGAAATGATGCCATCACCATTTTTGTCTGATCGTGAACAGAAATCAAAGCCGACGACGCTAGTCCTTTTTCGATTGATTTATTGGTCTTTGACGAGCAGTGATGACTCATTCTCCCATGAAAAACCCTCCTTTTCTCCAAACCAATCCTTTTCCTCGATGCTACACAAGAAGCATATGAACTCACCGCATTTGACCACTACACCTGCACCGATCCATGAGTCGTCATCGTGCCCCACACCGGCACGGTTTCTTTGGGTGTGTGTAGAAGTGGATTGTTTGGGTGGTAATATTTTATCTCAAAAATTTTTTTCATAGTTTTTTCTTTGCATTTTTTACACTTTTTGCTACACACAGTCGTTTTTACTTTTATGGTGTTCATGACTTATTTATATGCAAAAGATTTGCAAATAAAGTTTCAAGACGCGTATCAAGCATTTTATCGTTCGTATGATCTAGTATTGAGTGTGAATCATATATTTATTTTTTGAAATCATCTGGGGAAGTGATCTGCCTCATTAAACTTGAGACAAAAATTACCTCATAAATTGTATCTATGAATTAATTTTACGGATTCCAGTTGACAATGTGTGTTGGATCAAGTCGTTGCTTGCAACCATGAGAGTCAATCTTTTTTTGTTACTGATCCTCATGAATATTTATGAGATAGCTGAGCAATTCAATCAACTTGCTCAAATATATTAAATACCTTGCAAATTAATTATTGAATGAAAATTGGTATTTTAACCGAATATCCAAAATGACGTTGAACAAGTATGTCGCAAATGATTTTAACTTTGTTTGTTGTAGCACTTTTTTTAAAAGAATGAAGATTGCCTTTGGAAAGTTTACAAAACTATGCTTTTCAATTCACGAGTTTATATAAAGATATGGCTTATCTAGCAACATATCTAAGATATCTCATGAATTCTGAGGAATGATTATGTACTCCTTTAGTGTTATTTCAAAAAAATAACTGACCTGTAATGAAATTGGGTAATATTGATTTTACCTCTATTCCTCAAGTAAAATTACAAAATCGTTTATTATATTTAAGTTCAGTAATTGATGTGCAAAAAGAAGACATGTGTGGTTTAATTTGATTAAATAATTTCAGTTGAGATTCAGCATTTCGTTTTCCATTGGATTTTGCTTTGCTGTATATTGGAGAAGAAACAGAAACAATTAGTGATAAAGAGCAGGCTGTACATAATAAATCAACTAAAGAATTAGTTAATCGAACATCTCAACTTGCTTTTGCGCATGGTATTGATGTAGACATGGAATCAAGTATTCTACTTCCAAAAGAAGTTTACAATCATTGCAATTCTATGCTTCAGATGAATTTGTTTCAAAAGTTAATTTCATGTTTGGATAATTATAATCAAGCTACAGATATTAAAGAATTGATAATTGCTTTACAAGACATGTGATTTTATCATTGTTTTATTGAACACCAATATGAAATGATTTCACGTGTTTATAATGCTTTTTCTTTACATAAATCATTTCCAGATGAAATTTGCGCTTGTATTCCACTCACTACAGTAAAAATGTGAGGAACTTTTCTTGTTGCTATCCCACGTCATCAATCTAAACAGGCAATTGATAGAATGATACAAACACTTACTGAAAATTATTGATATGCTCCTACACTTTTGTATGCTTCATGGAAGGAATGGTTTATTGACCATGGTGTACAAACAACACAATACTTAAGTAAATGATTTTATTCATCACATATAACTCCATGAACAATTGAATTGCTTACTTGAACATGAAAAAGAATTATTGGTGATTATGATATAATTATTAACCATCAAGAATTATCTGATTGAATATCATTCGATCTCCTAAAAAAGAAAATGCGAGTGAATGGTGAAAAAATTAATTATAAAAAAATTTGCTCCCAATCCGCTACCATCGAGATAATGTTATTTTTATTCAATCATCTGTGAGAGTTTGTGCCAAATCATAAATTACCTGCATCGACGTATAGCAAAAACAAAAATGAGATGATTAGTAAAATTATCCTGCCGTTGCAACAATTAATTGCGAAACAGTTCTGAGAACAGCTCGAAATCCAATGTTCTGGGACATTATTTGAACGAAGTATTTGTCTAAAAAATAAACCGTCTTGTATCCATTTGCTGCAACAGGTGAAGTAGACTATCCAGAAAAGATTTTTTTGCATATAGAAAATAAATTACTATAATTATAGTCAATCTGTAGTAGTTTTTACTATTTGTTACAATGGAAGACAAGAAAAATATTGATACATGAGAAAATAGTATTGTGAATTCATTGTCATGAAAAGATATTTTTTCTTGTAGTAAAGAAGATCTTTTAAATGTACCTAGTAAAGAAGATATTTTAAATGCCCCAAAAATTAAAGAGAATATGCAATTTTTTTTAACAAAAGATCACAATATCTCAGAACACGATATAAGACAATATATAAAGGATATTAGCTATAAGCCTAAATCTAAATTCACAATTAAATGAGTAAGCAAAGATGAATGAATAAGCGAAAATAAATCAGAAGTAGTAGATGAAATTTCTCAAATTATACAAGATAAGTGGATATATTTTACGCTTTTTTTTAGCAATGTATGAGCAAATGTTACTATAGATCTTTGAGCATGATTCAATCTGCCTCTTAAATCTCATGACTATTGATTTGATAGTAATTACAATATCCATATTACACCAAATTTACACAATCAACCTGATATAGAACTTGATCCTCAACTAAGAAAAATATATGATTCAATTTTCTGTAAACAAGATATACAAATTAATCACCTATTAGAAAGTATTGGCAAAATAGTTAATGACTCTATGCTTTATGATTTTGATTATATTAAGAATAGGCAACTTTTAGAAGCAAAATGATGACTTAATTATGACGAAAATGAAATTCGTAATAGATGGGATATTACTATGAGAGAAACATATATACCAACATGATTAGAAACAAACCAATGAGTTTGTTGAAATGCTTGAAAGAGCATTAGAAATATTCTATGAACTATTTGATTACCTGAACATATAAAATATATGAATATTTCTTCTTATAAAGCATGATCAAGTTGTGGTCACGATACCACTTTATTATTTGATATAAACACGGGAAATTGGGCTGTAATTAATTCCAAAAGCCCAACGAAACATTTTAATCTCACCGCAAAAGCTGATTTATCTCAATTGTGAACTCCTTATGTCTCAGCTTATCAAACAGATTAAGGAGTAATATGATTTTAAATAATTTGACTTCTGTATCCAAATAGATACTATAATTTTCATATTGTTGTTTATTTCTTTAAAGAGTATCATGTGATCAGAATGATCATCTAAAGCGCAGATTACTGAGCTGAATGTGACGAGAAAATTTGATCGCGCAATGCTTATGCTTAAGGATATAGCAAATAACACATCTTCAGAATTAGCGTGAAATATGGAAGAGAATTGAACTATTCTCGGAAGGATAGTTGATGATCGAGAAAATAAGAAAACAATCTTTATTCCGGCAAATGAGCTTTCTAAAGAAGAGAAAAATGGTTTGTAATTATTTTTTACTCGTTAACAAAAATCGCTATGCCAATTAGATACGCACATACGAATATTATTTGTGACGACTGGAAAAATCTTGTGGATTTTTATATGAACGTTTTTGAGTGTACACCAGTTCCGCCACAAAGAAATCAATCAGGTGAATGGCTTGAAAAATGAACAGGAGTGAAAAATGCACATTTGCAATGAATGCATTTGCGCTTGCCTGGACATGGAGACAATGGTCCGACACTTGAAATATACTCATACACAGATATGGTAGAAAAACCAAGTATACCAGCTGCAAATAGAAAAGGGTTTGGACACCTTGCATTTGAAGTGGATAGTGTGGAAGAAATTCTAGAAAAAATGATTTCTTGTGGTTGAAAAAAAGTGGGAGAAGTCGTTGTTAAAGATGTCGAAGGTGTCTGAATCATAACTTTTGCCTATGCAACTGATCCAGAAGGAAATATAATTGAAATTCAAAACTGGCAGTATTTGTAGTGAATACAACTTTTTGAATTGCTGTTCGTTCATTACTATTCATTTTAAAACGTTTTACTATTTATTGAACATGAAAAAAATTCTGACTGTCATAGTATTGTTTTTGGTATTAATAGTAAATTCTGGATGTTCTATGAATCCAAAAAAGCAAGATGTTGTTGTAACTCAACCAATTGTAGAAGAAAAAGAACAGGAAAAGACATGAAATGAAGACATTTTTGGAACATTTGGCCCATATGAGTATAATAATGAACAGTATGTGCTTGTTGGTATTTCTAATACCTTTCGTGCTCTTAGTTATTACGAAAATGATAATGGGTATGTTCTTATTAACGATGAAAAGTTTGGGCCATATAAGGGAACTATTCAAAATTTAAAAGTCACTAATAATTTTTGGTGATTTATAGTGTATGGAAATGATGCGTGAAATATGGCGGGGAGTAAAAAGATCGTCGTGATTAATGGGAAAGAGACTCATTTAGATAATAATAGCGATAATATAGACTTTGATTTTTCCGACGAAAAAGATTCTTGGGGAATTAGATATGATGATGAAGTGAGTGGTCGCAGAAAATTTATAGTAAACGGTGTAAATACTATAGAAGAGCAATATAATAATCTAAATAAAATAACAGTATATGAAAAGGATTTTGGAGACTATTATGTTAAAGTAAATGAAAAAGAATATCTCATTGGGGGTATTGAAGTTCAAGAAGGTGCATTATTGGCACAGTGTATTATCTATAATGATAAAAAGTGGGGCTGTTCGCTTGCAAAAAATGATAATAAATGGCATATCTTTATCTATGAAAATGACATCAAAAAAGAATATGGTCCTTACGGTGATTTTGTGGATCCAAGAGATGTGAGTGAGTTTAAGCTCTCTAAAGACGGTTTTATTTTTTGTTCATCACGTTTAGCTGTTGTGCATAAAAATGGCGTTGAAAAAAAATATTCAGGAAAAGATATTCATCAATGTAACTATTCAAGTGCACACTTTGGCTTTAATCGCGTAGATAACAATAATACAAACAAGATCATTGTCAACGTTGATGATAAAGAGTATGGGCCTTATGATATGACTGAAAATTTTACAATTACTGAAAATGGTTGGTGATTTAGAGCTTTTATTAGAGAAACAGATAAAAACGAGTATGTTCTTAATTGAAAAAAAGTTGAAGATATAAACAGTATTGCTTGACCAGCTTTGTCAGATGAGTATTATGCTCTTGCCTATGAACTGGATGGAAAGTTATATTTGAAGGTTGAGAGAAATGGTCAATAAAATAGATTTTATTAAACTAATATTACGAAATGAATAATATAAACAATAAAAAATGGTGGGAACCAGAATATGGTTTTTTTGGAGAGTTTTATCTGGAAGGTGATAATTCAAAAGAAGGGTATCTTGAAAAAAGACAAAACCTTGAGGAGAGAACGAGAACAGAAGTAGTAGGTGTGATGAATGTTCTCCAGATAAAAGGAGGAGAAAAGATACTTGATTGTCCATGTGGATATGGAAGGCATAGTGTTATGCTTGCAAATAAATGATTTGATGTTGTTTGATCTGATATCAATCCTATACATTTAAATAAGGCTATTCAACAAAAAGGGTGACAAGTAAAGTTACAATTTCATCAAGAAAATATGCTTGAATTAAAATATAATGAAGAATTTGATGCTGTTATAAATATGTTTTATTCATTTGGGTTTTTTGATACAGATGAAGAAAACGAAACAGTATTAATGAATTTTTATAAATCACTAAAATATGGCGGAAAATTTCTAATGCACACTGATGTGAATATTCCAAGAATTGAGAATGGAAAGTATAAAGAAGATGAAACAAGAAATCTTGAAAACGGTTCTCAGCTTAGAATTATAGATAAATACAATGAAGAAACAAAAAGAATTGATGGTTATAATAAGAGTTTAGAAATGTATTTACGTAATGTTTCTAAGTGGAAATATGCAACTAAATACGCAAAAGAGCATGATATGGAATTTAAAATTATAACAGAAAAACATTTGTTTTAA
>CAZIUS010000037.1:0-2430 GCA_964542385.1 uncultured Candidatus Peribacteria bacterium | reverse complement strand
GAGAAGACAAAGATACGTCCATATGAGTAAAAATTTGAAAGTATTTGCAAGAAAATTGGATTCAAAGAGGTTAAAATATATAGTAATTGGAATAAAAGTCCATATTCTGAAGATTCAGAAGATATGATAGTTGTTGCAATAAAATAATTTTTTTGTAAATGATTAATAGGGATAAATTTTAATTAACAACTTGATATAAAATGGAATTGTATGACATCAATAAATTACCATCAGATTAGAAAAATACAATTATGAATGATAAGGTAAATCGTAAGAGATACCTATTAGCCAAACGTTCGTTATTTAAAAGAAAGAGCAAACACCAAGAATTGGGCAAGTAGCGGAATAAAAAATTCAGTAATAACGTTTAGTTTTGTTTTTAGAATTTATCTATTGTTTTCAACTATGAGTGACATACCAAAACAATATGAAGAGAGCGATAGTGCAGAAAAACTATTGTCTATAGACGATGTTTGGCTTCATTTACAAACTGACGCTTTATTGGAAAAACCATACCATCGTTGACCTGAAGGTATGAAAAATGCAATACTAGCATGTAATATATCAGAAGATATAGCTAAAGTTCTTGAAAGAGTGCGTGGTCGTGTCACACTTCACTTATTGAGGATGTTAAGAAGGTCGGAAGTAGAAAGGAATTTTAGTTTGGCTTATTTACAACATTGTGATGATATTTTACAAGAAGACCAAATTAATAATGAAATTATAATGAATGTGATTTATTCAGAATGAAATGATACAATGATGTTTTGGACTTTTGCTCCTTATCTTTTCAAAGATTTAACAGAAAAAGGTGTCTTACCCAGAGAAGCAATAAAAAAAATACTGTTTTGGTCAAAAGATTGAGTCTCTTGCTGAATCATAATGAATGAAAAAACTTCAGTAGATATGGAAAATAGAAAGGTATTCAATTTAAAAGGTCTCGAAAAGTATGAAAATGCTTGTAACTCTTGGATACTGAGTGAAGACCCACATCATATCTCACATAAATATACGGCACAAGAGGCAAAAAGAATAGCAGATCTACTCTTAGCTACACAAGAAGATAATTAATCAAAAATAATCATTATTTTGTTTTGTGATAATTTTTTAAAAATTATTCATAATTCATTATTCATTACTTCCCCCAATTCCTTGTCTTTGCTCTTTCGTCAAACCAGGTGAGAGCGGTTTTTAGTTGGTCGACTGAGAAGTCTGGGAAGTGGAGTGATGAGAAATAGAGTTCTGCGTAGCCTATTCGTCGTGTCAAAAAGCCAGAAAGTCTACTGGCGAGTTCTCCTTTTGTTCTGATAACGAGATCGACGACTGGGACTTTGCCAAAATCGAGGTGCTGACCAAAGGTTTCTTCCGTGAGGTTTTCGATGTTGCCGTCTACTGTAGCTCGTTGTTTGATTCATCTAAGAATTTCATCTCTTCAACCGTAGTTGATTGCATATACGACGTATTTTTCAGTAGGAAAAGAAAAATGTGTTTCTAGTTCACGTAAGGCGGTGATTACTTTTTCAGGTAATCATAGTGGATTTCACGCCCATTTAAAATTAATTTGATGCTTTTTCATGATTTTTTCAAGGTCTTTTTTGAGTTCGAGTGCAAAATCATAGAGATAGTCGAGCTCTTCTTGTGATCTTTGTTTGAGATTTTCAGTGCTAAGTCATCGAAAGGTTAACGCTTTTACTGGCGTATTATCAAAAACATAATTTATGAGTTTGAGGGTGAGTTTGTATGCTTGATAATGTCCCCATTTTCATGGTTTTCATTGTGCTGTCGCTCGTGTTCTGTTACCATCTGGGATTATAGCAATGTGTTGCGGATAAATAGTTGTCGGCATTATTGTGGGAGTTCTAAAAGCGAAATCATTTCTTTGAAATGCGGTATGTAGGTACTGTTGTGCGTAGGGACGGTTTGTTGTCGTTCGTCGAGAAGATCGTTACATTGTTTGAGTTGTCTATTTATTTCTTGCTTTGCTCGATCGATTGTTCAGGTTTCAGTATAAATTGCAAGCAGTTGTTGTTGTGTCGTTTCATCACATGGTTTTCAACGCGTCTCGAGAAGATATTTTTTTTGGCTTTCTGTTGCATGTTCATACGCATAGGTGAGGAGAAATGTTTGGTTTCATTCTTGATGATCAGAAAACGGTGTTTTGTCTCCATGAGCATTGATGATATCAAATAAATCATCTCTCATTTGATACGTGAGTCACAGCAATTCACCTATTTGCGCTAAGAGTGGGCTAGATTGCTCTCACAACAAACTTGCTCAGATCAATAGCGGGTTTTTGAAGGTATATCGTCATGATTTTGCGTGATCTTTTTTGGTGATTATCGAACTATCAAAAAGCTGATTGCTGTGCGATAGATAGACATCCATGATTTGTCCGCACACGGTCTCATGCATCATTGCATGAAAAAGATC
>CAZIUS010000036.1:7643-10838 GCA_964542385.1 uncultured Candidatus Peribacteria bacterium | reverse complement strand
AAAGTTTTTTCCAAAAGAGTTAATGACAAAAGCACAAGTGTTAACGGTTCTTCTCAGAATTACTGAATCGCAACCTCTAGACGAATCTGGTAATCCACGATGGCTGAAGCCATATGAAATTGCTTATGCAAAACAGTATACAAAAGTTACTGATGTGATGGCCTTGGATCAACCTATTACAAGATATGAATTGGCATTGTTGTTGTGGAGAGTGAAAGGAGGAAATTGAGAGGAAATAGATGAGAAGTCGAAAGAAATAGAAGGAAATGAAGGGAAATAGAAGGAAATGGAGGGAATGTAGAGGCGCATATTATGCGCCTATGAATAGAAATCGAAGGGAATGCAAATAAATGTAGTGATAAGGCTTTCCTCATGCTTTGGGATGTGAGGTTTAATTTTCTTTGATGTAATGTTTCAAACACCTGAGGTATATTTATTGCGAAAACCAGCAGGGATTCCTACGTCGCGAGGCAAGGAGACCTGTTTTTTGGATTTGTTTGCAGAAGGAAGCGTGGATATGGATCGTTGAATAGTTGATTTCCCGCATTTTATAGAAGCATTTGAACAAATAAGAACGATGGGATGATATGAACTGACAAATGGATGAGAAGCGAGACAGTGGCTGTTAGAAGAATTTTCAATGAGAGAAGAATACGGGTTGTTGAATAGATTGGATACCGATACGTCAGGGATGGTATATTTTGCGCGTTCGCGTGTGGTATATGTACAACGACGTGATTTGCAACGCGAGGGAAAAGTGCAGAAATGGTATTTGGCAAAGGTGGAAGGGAATGTGGAGAGGAAGTTGAAAGAAATCGAAGGAAATGAAGGAAATGAAGGAAATGATGCAGAATTTCTACAGAATTCGTGAGATTGAACGGTGAAGATTGCATTTCCTATTATGCATCATAAGCATGATGAATGTATGGTGAGTTGTGTAAATAATGATGGAATGGAAAGGATGATGCGTAGAGGAAGAGGGAAAGTATTGGAGGCGGAGTCATTGGTGATGCCTATGTCGTATGATCCTGAGACAAATACCAGCATCGTTCGTGTCATGATTCATCATGGATGGAGACATCAGATTAGAGTTCACCTCGCGATGTTGGGGAATCCAATCGTTGGTGATGGATTGTATTGAAATGGGCGTGAGGGAGATATATTGCAATTGGTGAGTTATGGGTGTAGTGTTGAGGAGAAATAGAAAGAAATAGAGAGGAAATCGAAAGAAATGGTAATGGATATGTGTAGGGGCGCATATTATGCGCCAAGTTCGTATAAATATAAATATTTGACAATATTATTTTTTTAATTATAATAAGTATATAGTATTTATTATTTTTTGTAACCATGGGATGAATTGAATGAGGAAATATAGAACAGTATGAAAGTCAAGAGCCAGAATTGAGACTTGATGAACAGAAAAAGACACCGAATTTGAATACGATTAATTGATTTCAGTTTGATGATAATGCTGCGTATTTTTATGTTATGAAGCGTGAGAAAAAAACGAATGAACCGTGATTTCAAGAATCATTACAATGAATTGTGGAGCTAAAAAAAGTAGATGGCAAAGTGATTGCATCGTATTTAAAATCTTCAGAGTGATCACGGTCAATTGATCCGAATGGTATTCCTGATTCTTTGACCGCAATGGTTGAACAGAAAAGTAAGGATATTGATAAAATTCCTGGTAATCCAGACCAAGCGACAACTATTGATGTGTTTGCTGATGAGGAAAGTACTAATAAAGAGTTATGAATGTTATATAAAGAAATAAATAAATAATGATATTATAAATAGTTAAATTATAATGTAAGAGAACTATTATAATCAGTAAATAAAATCAGAATTTTTTACAAAAAAAGACTAGAGCCTGATGTGATTTTTTTCATAGTTTTTTCATAATGATTTTATTGATATCATTTAACATATGGATACGCTTGTAAATACAGCGTATTTTTTTATATTGTTGTCATTTACAATATGAATCTTTTGGTGATGGATCGTAAACAATCAGTACATGTTACATTCCCGCTTGAGTTTGATTTATCTCAAGAAGATTTTGATTTACTGAAAAATAGTGATGAAAATGCACAGTTTTCTCAGTTTTTGCGTACTATGATTTATGAGTACATAGAGTATAAACACGATGAATCCCTTCGTCAAGAAATTACGAATGATACGTTGATTGATAACTATTTATCTCAAATTAATCAAGGTGTATGAGTAAAAAATGATATATAACAACACTGTATTTTCAAAAACAACTTAACGCATTGGCAAAAAAATATCCTTGAGTTTGGGATGATGTTGATGCGTTTTTTGAACATTTTTCAGTTGCAAATGCAGCCTCATTGTGAAAATGATTATATAAATGCAGAATTGCGAATAGTTCCTTGGGTGCATGAAAACGTTGATGATTTAGAGTTATTGTTTATGTACCACAATGATCTACAATTCCCATACTAGTACGAAGCAAACGTGATAAAGAAACAGTGACATTGCATGAAATACAAGAAGCTTTACGTCATATTGCTCAGGAGTTTTCTTTATAATAAAAAAGACCAACCTGGGTACAGGGTGGTCAGTTTTGTTTATTTTTTATGGGAATATGTGTCCATAAATTATTTTTTCAGAACTCTTCAATATTTTTCCTGGTTCTGAAAGGATTTTTTTTAGCTCTTTTTTTTCCTGGTGAAATTGAAAATGGAGCAATATGTCCTCCTATCCAAATTGGGTGTTTTGGATTCAATTCTTTTATTGAGTTTGTTATAAACTCACCAGGTCCCATTTCGGTCAGAATTCGAACTTGATCATAATGCTCATTATCTTGAATGAATTGATTATGAAGATATTGAGCTGTTTCATGATCATTGTTTTTCATTTTGTTTTCATTAAAAATGATACAATTTACTCTATTCCCTTTTGAGTGATGTTTTGCTATAAAAACCGTTAATTGTTTAATTGAATAATCTACATCTAACATTTTGTTTAATTTACTCCGCTACCTGCGGATACCGTTCAGGCATTTATAATATATGTATATATCATTTAAAGTCAATAAAATTTCAAGGATTAAAAAATGACGTGGATATTGGATGGGAAATGAGTATAGTTAGGGATAGATTTATGTTTATCAGTGTCAATGGATTGCCACGACCTCCGCTTTGCTACGGTCTCGCAATGACGGAA
>CAZIUS010000036.1:0-7543 GCA_964542385.1 uncultured Candidatus Peribacteria bacterium | reverse complement strand
GGATATCTTCATATTTGAGGCGTGAGGACTGCTTTTTATTGTTGGTTGTTGGCCAAGAAACATCATGGCAGATATTTACTGAGGATTGAAGATACGGACTTGAGTAGGTCGACTGATGAAATGGAAAAGGCAATTATTGATGGTTTTCAATGGTTGGGATTGGATTGGGATGCGTGACCGGGTAAGGAAGACGACAAATGACCGTATCACCAAATGCAAAGATTACCGATTCACAAAGACTATTTGCAAAAATTACTTGATCAAGGATTAGCGTATGAGGCACGAGAATCTGCTGATGAACTGACCGCGATGAGAGAAGAATGTGAGAAAGCAAGACGTGCGTTTATTTATAGAAAACCTGAGTATACTGAAGAGCAAATTGCTGCATGGAAAGCGGAAGGCAGAATTCCTACGATCCGTTTGGTAGTTCCTCAAAGAGATATTGTCGTGCATGATCATATCAAAGGAGAAGTAAGATTTCATGGAAAGGATATTGGTGATTTCGTTTTAATGAAAAGCGACTGAAGTCCGATCTATTATTTTGCAAACATGCTCGATGATGCATTACAAGGCGTGACCTTGGTTATTAGAGCTGAAGAACATCTGAGTAATACACCAAAACAAGTGATATTATATGATTACTTCGGTTTTCAGGTTCCAGAATTTGCTCATCTACCGTTGGTAATGAATCCAAACGGTAAAAAACTTTCAAAAAGGGACGCATCGCCAGAATTTTTTATTTCGGTGCATCAATTTCAAGAAGCAGGATTTTTACCGGATGCTATCTTAAACTTTATCGCGATGGTTGGATGGAATCCATGAACAGAGCAAGAAATCTTTACGAGAGAAGAGTTGATCGATGCGTTTTCACTAGAAAGAGTGATTAAATCCAATGCTGTGTACGATTTCAATCGTGCTCTGTGGTATAATAGTCAGTATCTGTCTGCAATGAGTGATGAGGCGTTTGTGGATGCGGTGCAGGATTATTTGAAAACACGATGAGGCGACGAGTGGAAGCATATATTAGAAACATCAGATCGTGCATATTGGCTTTCTTTTGCTCCTTATATAAAAGTAAGAATTCAAACATTTGCACAATTCCGTGATTATTGTCAGTATTTTTTCAAAATGCTACCTGCGGACGATGCGCTTGTTTGTCGCGAAAAAATGCAAGCAACCAAGGAAGTAGTGCTTGCTTATCTTCCAAAAGTGATAGCGATGTTCGAAACACTGGAACCATGGACCGAAGAATCGATTAAAAACGCGTTAATTGCATTTATTGCAGAACAATGATTGAAAAATGGGCAAGTATTGCGACCACTAAGAGCTATCCTGACGGGTGTAGAAGCCAGTCCAGGAGCGTTTGAGATGTTGACGGTTTTAGGCAGAGATGAGAGTGTGAAGAGATTAAGGGAGTGGAAGTAGAGAGGAAATTGAAAGAAATCGAAGGAAATCGAAGGAAATGTATAAATAATGTATAGCAGATAAAACAAAGAATATAAATTGTAAAAAGACAAGTCGTGATTGGCTTGTTTTTTGCATTTTTCTTTGGTTTTGATTACACTTAAAGGTGTAAATATTTTATTTTTGTGCGTTGATATGAAACGATTCGTGACACAATGCTGTTTGTTGGTAATGCTTTGTGGAATGTTGTCTCCTGTGTATTCAGTTGATTGGTTTGATGGTGCAGATGACGTATTAACTAATGATACTGATGATGTTATATGAAGCGAAATAAAAGATGCGAAGAGCGGACTGAGATGAGGAACACAAATAATAGGAAGATGAGTTGGTGATGCTGATAGTTGAGATAAAATTTATTATGAAGAATTGGATAATACCTCAGATTCTCGAGCTGCGACTGCTGATTATGTGAGGGCATTGGTCAATTACGCATTAGCGGTATTATGATTAGTTGCTTTGATTTATATACTATATCATTGATTTCTGACTGTTACTGCTTCATGAGATGATGACCAAGCAGCAAAATGACGAAAATGAATTAAATATTGATCGTTTGCACTTGCAGGTGTTGGTCTTGCTTGGTTTGTGGTAAGTATACTTGTCTGGATAGTACAAAAAGCAACTGTATAAACTTAATTTTATCTGACTTATTGGTAATGATGATTGCTACTGTATGACGTTATTGCTTCTATTGATTGATTAGTCTGTGTTTTGCAGGAAGTTGTTTTGCAAGTGAAATTGGTAATGCTTGAAAAGATTTTCCCTTGTGACCTGGAGAAGCAGGTCAAGGCGCAGATTCTGTAGATCTTGGTAAAGTGATCAAAGAAGATGCAATAGATCCAAAAGATTCTGCGTCTGAACTGATTCAAAAAGATCTTGGTGTTGATTATCAAAATGCAGATAATCAAAGAGCAACATTTTATATCAAACAAGTTATCAATCGGTTTTTAGCTGTTATATGATTGATTGCACTTATTGTACTGATTTATTGATTTTATAAGATGTTTTTTGCAAGCGATGGTGAAGAATCATTTGGTGAAGCATTGAAAATTGTTAAATGAGCTGCACTAGCATTATTTGTTATTTGATTGAGCTGGTTTATTGTGAGTATGATATTCGATATATTCTATGCCGCCAAAGAAGATGTTTGAGTCTAGAATCTAGAATCTAGAATCACTTTTAATTTATACTTCATACAATGTTCTGATTTGCTTGAGAAAAAGATAAAGTTCAAAAGTGAAAGGCAAACAACGTCTTTAATACAGAGACAATGTTGCCAATTTCTGAGATTAGATGAGAAACGATTATTTTAAAAGATGGTGGTATTAGAGCAATTTTGAGATTGACTGGAGTAAATTTGGATTTGAGAAATTATGATGAACAAGAAGTTATTGCTGAACAATATAAAAAATTTCTGAATTGATTAGACTTTCCAATTCAGATTCTCGTGCGCAATACGTATTTGGAGCTTTCTGATTTTATAACCTATGTTCAAGGATACACTACAAAAATAGCAACCGATTCGTTATTAAGAGGACAGGCAGATTCATATGTATCATTTTTGGATCAAATTAACGCAAAACAATGACTGATTTATATCAAGGAGTTCTATTTGATTATCCCTTATTATCCAATGGAAAATGATGTGGCAGGAGTGCGTAAACCGTGGTGGGGTAAATTTCTTGATGCCTTTAATAAAACAGAAACAGCTGAAAAAATCGTTGGGAGATATAGATCATTTTTGAAAAATGAAAAGTTCTTGGAAACGAGAGTTAATGTTGTTATAGAATGATTGAAATGAGTTGGTATTTATGGTGAAAGACTTGAATTAAATGAGTTAATCTCACTCTTGTTTAAGATTTATAATCCTGATGCGCATAAAGATCAGGCTTCTTGGACGGAGTAAGTGTTGAGAAAAAACGATACAATAATCGTCACGAAAAAAGTCGCATCATTGATGCGACTTTTTTCATTATTATACTACTGTACTAACTTATTCGCTTCTTCTAGATAGCGATCTATTTTATCAACTTCGGAAGCAACATCATCTGCAGTAATTGTAGAATCGGTTTCAATTCTATCGAGCACATTTCATGCTTTGAGATTTGCTGCAAGTGAAAACTTGATGGCTGCTTTGTTGTCAATTAACTTTGCAATATTGAGTACCTTACGTGCATCGAGTTGTTGTGCCTCAAGCTTTGTTTTTAATTCTGTCATTGTTAATGTACCAGAAGGATTTGTATTTTGTGTGTCATCTGGAGGAGTATTTGTATCATCTGGAGGAGTATTTGTATCATCTCCATTTTCTTCATCTATTGGTCAATTATTTGCTGTATTTCAATCTGGTGGCAATAGTGGTCAATTATTTTCGTCTGGTATTGTATCTGTAGGGTTTTCATTTGGGTTTGTTTCATCGAGTGGATTTGTTCCATTTTCATCAGGATTAACTTCATCAGGATTAACTTCGTCAGGAATAGTATCGTCTGGAACAACTTCATTACCATTCTCATCAATAATTGTATTTTCCACTTCAGTATCTGTAGATCATGTATTATCTGTATTTTTTTCTCATTTATTACTAGGAAACATAACGAACGCAATTATTCATAAACAAAGAATAATTAAGACAAATCAAATGAGTCTTAATTTTGTTGCCATTGGAATTCATTTTTTTACTTCTGTTACTGTTGTTGTCACTGTTGTAGTGGTGTCGGTGGTGCCAGCAGGAGTTTGCGTTACAGTTTCATTCGCAATCACTCAAAGTAAATTTTCTTGTATTGTAGGAGAAGTTGTTGTTTCTACTCATGCTGTTGTAGGATTTTCGGTTACTACTTCTTCAATTTGCAGATCGTCCAAATTAAATTCAGGTTCAGTGCTTGGTACTTCAACCGCAATCGGCGTAAACATTGGTCCTCATACTTCAGGCGCATTTTCTGTATTAATGTTTTGTTCATCTTCATGGATATCAAGAGAAATCTCGTTGGTCTCGTTTTGGATTACTGCTTCAGGTTGAGGAGTTTCATTCGGAGTTTCATTCGGGATTTCATTGCTTGGTGTTTCTCCAGATTCTGTCGGTTGTTCAGTACTTTCTATTTCTGGTATATCAAAATTAAGATCAATTCATTCATTTTTTACTTCTTCAAGATAATTGTTAACGGGTGGCATTACTTCTGGGAGATCTGTTTTTACTTCTGGTGTTGTTTCTTCGATTATTGAATCATGAAAATTGAGATTGACTGCGTCTGTATCTCAAGCTAAGGTGTTATCAATTGATTCCAAAGAATTCATGTCTATTGTAGGTTCTTTATCGATGTCTATATCAGGAATGGTAAATGGATGTTCTCCAGTCTCGATTGTTGGTTCTATTGATACAGGCGTTTCTTTAATTTTTTCACTATCTGGAGTAGTAAAAGGATGATGAACGACTTCTTCTGTATTTTCATTTGTTTTACTTGTTTCAGGAATTGTTTCTGTTTCAGGAATAACTTCAGGAATTGTTTCTGGAACAGTTGTTTCTTCATTTACTTCTTTTGTAATTTCAACATCAGTAGTTTTTGTTTCATTTTCATTGATTATTGTTTTTTCATCTTGTTCAATTGGAGCGGCTTCTTCAACGACTTCTTCTATTTTAGGAATAACTTCAGGAATCAGTTCAGGAATGACTGCCGCAGCCGCTATACCATCTTTTTCAGTATTTATTGTTGTTTCAGTTGTATTTGACGTAAGTGGCATTTCTTTTCAAGCAATAATTGGAGCACTAAAATTCTCTCCTCCTCACATTCCGTTTTTTATGGATTGTAACTGTTCATTGAGTTGTTTTTCATCGTCAATAATCCAAACATCATAATTATTTCAACGAGCATCACGGAGTGTAGGATGTTCTTTCATTACTAGATTAACTAAGTAGATTGCTGCTCCGTTCTTTTTATATAATGTTCAAGGAATTCTGTTTTTTGGATCATCAAGTAATCATTCAGGTATTTGATCTTTTTTGAAAACAAGTTTGTGGTCTCATTTTGCATGTGGGACAACAGCAAAAATACCTGGAACTGTAAGAAGATTTGTTCAATCAGCAGCGACTAGTTCATTGTTTGTGGGTATTGTTTTTTCAGGGACAACATTTTTTTTACTTGCAATATATGCTTGTAAATCATCAATTCACGCAACAGTATGTTCTTGATCATTTTCAGAAGTTAGTTTTTCTGTTGAATTATTTTTTTCTATTTTTTGAGGCGTTATTAATTCCTTGATAACTTCTTTTTCTGTTGCTCACGTTTGTGTTGCAATTACCGTCTTTTTTCTTGGTTTTCTTTTTCTTTTTTTCTTTTCAACTGTTCATTCAGCTCCTGTAGGAGTGATCTTTTTAACTTCTTCAGTATTTGTTTTAGTTTTTGAATCAGCCATTGGTGATAGGTAAGAAGCAAAGGTTCCTTATTGGAAAAGGAATGATTGATTTAAGTATACTGAAAATGGTAAAATAAGTCAAATTTAAACTTATTTTTTGTGCATAAAGATGAGCACTGGTATTTCTTTGCGTTTTCATTATTTATTATTTATTCTTCGGGCATTTTTTCATTTTTCATTGTAATTATCATGTTTTCATTTTATCAATCACCAATCTGGCGTCATATTCAAGAAGAAGTATACAAAAAACCAATTTTTGACGTTACTTTGTGAAATACTACGTATTGGTGAATTATGAAACAAATGGCTATTTTATGACAAACCAAACGTCGATCCATGATTCACGGAGTGCGTCCCATTTCTTTGGATAAGGTTGATAGTGATTTTCAACGTGATTTGCTTGCTTGGAAGAGAGATCATTGAAAACATGATTTGTTTTTACAGATATGATGTGATTTACCGATCGTTTCTCGACAAACCAAACAAGATAAAATACCTGATCGTTTGGATCAGTCATTGGCTTTTGTGCAACGTGATTTATTGACTTGGTACGATTTACGTCCTACAACGAGAGAACACATGCCCCACGCCACAATAGTTTTAGAAACTGTATGAACTATTGATGAATGGAAATCAGCATGTTCTGATAGTGGTAAACGTATGATTAATAAATGACAAAAAGCATGACTCACCTTTGTGATAGCGACTCATGAAAAAGAATGGATTGCGTATCGGAAGGTGTGGTATGCGACGGCATATGACAAATGATTTTCTATCATCCCTCAAGAGCAATTTCTTGCGCTCATGCATTATCTTACCGAATCAAATCAATGATGGTTATTTGTTGCAAAGAAATGAGCTGATATTGTTAGTGGTAGTGTTTGTGTCCAATTTGGTGAGCAAATGATTTATCTATATGGAGCGACAGACAGAGCGTATTGAGATATAGGCGCTCATTATTGGTTAACGATGCATATTCGTGCACGAGCTCGCGATCATCATTTTCTGACCTTTGATTTACTCGGTATTTCACCTCCTGGAAGTGATGAAAAACATCATTTGTATTGAGTAACTAGATTTAAACAAAGTTTTTGATGAAAGACGATAGTCTATGCCTGAAGTTATGATTTGGTGTGTTCTCAGCGATGATACCAAGCGTTTAAAGCATGGAGGAAGGTGAGAGGGTAGGAAGGAGGAAGTGTTGTAAGCGTTGTAAATGTTGTAAACAGTAGCGATGCCTTATTAATGCGTCCACTGATAGAAATCGAAAGAAATAGAAGGAAATCGAAGGAA
The DNA here is from genome assembly GCA_964542385.1 of uncultured Candidatus Peribacteria bacterium. Taxonomy (GTDB): domain Bacteria; phylum Patescibacteriota; class Gracilibacteria; order Absconditabacterales; family Absconditicoccaceae; genus CAYLWY01. The sequence continues at coordinate 382 of CAZIUS010000036.1, read as the reverse complement.
ATAGATGTAGAAAAACATTTGTTGTTCGAGCGTAACGAAACGAGTTGTCGAGACGATAAAAATGTATGGAGCTTGGTGCTCCACAAGAGCGACTGGAAGGCGACCAAAGGAAGTCCCGAAACTTCGGGAATCCACACGGTCCGTCTTGTCCAGTAGAGAGACTTACATTTTTTGAGTCCGATAACGAGTGAGCAGCGAGCTATCTATTAAGGAAATGAAGAAATACCTCCAAACGTTTTAATTTATGATATTGAATTCTTTCAGAATTCAACGACATACGATGCTATAGTATGTATTCAATCAAAACATGAAAGATTGGCTTCACGTCTTCATTTCCTCGAGTACTCTACGAGCATAAAGAAACGACACGATTGCAAACTGG
>CAZIUS010000035.1:0-11411 GCA_964542385.1 uncultured Candidatus Peribacteria bacterium | reverse complement strand
CAATGAACACTCTTGTTAATCGTATTTTCGAATCAATGCACCTGAAACAAATAAAACATGAATGACTACGTATGGCTTGAGTTCAGTTTCCAGGCAGTGTTGCTGAGCATGTGCTTATTGCAGCTCAGATTGGTCGATATCTTGCCGTATTGGAATGAGTAGACCCGTATCAGGTTGTCACGACACTTGTTTTTCATGATAATGCTGAAGCAAGAATTGGCGATTTGCATCGTGTTGCAACCAGATATATTCATACAAAAAAAGAAGCTGAAGAACAAATAATTAAAGAGCAAACTGCAGATGTTCCTTGATGAGAGCAATTGTGTGCACTCTTAGAAGCATATGAAAACAAAACAACTGATGTAGCTCGTATCGTTAAAGATGCAGACTATCTAGAAATGGCTTTTCAAGCAAAAATTTATGTGGAACAAGGATATAGTGCTGCGCAAGAGCGAATTATCAACGTTGGAAATGCATTGAAAACAGAAAGCGCAAAACAACTGTGGACTGAAATGCAAACGGTTCATTCTACTGATTGGTGGAGAGGATTGATGAAGATTCAAGAGTAATAATCTATTATGGAACCTCTGAATAATACCTAAGTTTGTATTTTTGACAAAGTATACCTTAAACACAAACGTATAGAAAGTAACTTTACTATGAGTCCCGCAGTCCTTCTGGATCGTACATTTTAAACTAAACGAAAGGATGAAAATAATAACGATTTTGATTCCAAACGAAAGTTTTTCAGAGTTTCCTTATTGTATTTAAATTTAAAACTGCTATATTGAAGCAGTTTTTATGTTGTTTTATTTTTCTATACTCTATGTTCCATCTTATGCACGGGTATATTAATAGACATGACGATCGTTGTTTTATTGACAATGCATTATTTGGGATAGAGGTTGTTTATTCATGAGTACAAATCGAAGGAACGCGATTTATTGCACCGTTGTTTGATCAGCAAGCGATGGGATTTAGATACTATGCGTTTGATGAAATCGCTCAAAAGATTCGCTTTGAAGCATTGTTGAAAATTCAAGGTGTTGGTGGAAAAAGTGCTCATCAATTAGCAGTTCTTCCGCGTGAAGAAGTACACCATGCGTTGGACACTATGGATTTACGTTATTTTCAACAACTCCCGTGAATAGGTCCCAAGACCGCAAAAAGACTTCTTGTAGAACTCAAGGCACATTTTTCAGCAGATGATTTGCAAAAACTCTCTGGCGATCAAAAATTATACGATGATATTGTTACTTCGTTGAAATGATTTGGTTATGCAGTAGCAGATATCAAAAGATTATTACAAACACAACCATATCCATTTACGAGAGATGAATTACCAAATATTATGAAATGGCTGATAGACAATTTATAGCAGTTAAAAGTTGTTAAAAGGTTGAAATGTTCAACTCTTCAACTTTTCAACCATTTAACTTTTCAACACTTTAACCCTTTAACTCTTGATGTTCAACTTCTGAATTCTCGGTATCAACGCAAGAAACTTACATTACATTGGTAAACATAATCCAGCGAAAGCGGTTCGTTTGGCTGACAATAAGATTACGACAAAAAACTTTTTGACACAAAGAGGTATTCCAGTACCTGGAACATATGCTGTCATCAAGAACCGATCAGAACTTGCGGCATTTGATTTTTTTTCAATACCACATACGTATTTTATTATCAAGCCAGCAAGAGGGAGTAGAGGGAGATGAATTTTTCGTGGCAAAAAAAATAATACAGAAGAAACATTTACAGTGCAATGAAAAGAAATTTCAGAATCTTTGTTGAAAACATACTGTTATGATATTCTTGACGGAAAAGAATCATTACAATGAAAACCAGATCATATTCTTATTGAGGAATTAATGGTTGCATGAGATGATTTTGCACCTTATTGTGAATGGTGATTAGCAGATATTAGAATTATTGTGTATAATTTTGTCCCAGTAGCAGCAATGCTTCGCGTTCCTACAGAATCATCATGATGAAAAGCAAATTTAGATAGGTGATGAGTGGGATTGTGAGTAGAAGTGTGATCTTGAAAAATTCAGTCAATGTATTTGCATTGAAAAACGTATAAAACCGAATTTCCAGAACCTTATACTGATTTTTTGGGTAAAAAATTATCATATCGAGATGATATCTTAACCCGAAGCGCTCAAATTCAATATTATGTTAACTTGTGATATTTAGCACTCGATCGAGTTATTACCGATACATGACCGAAATTGTTGGAAATTAATGCGAGAGCGTGATTAAAAATACAGTTAGCGCTCGATATGCCATTGAGAGAAAGATTGGAAAAAGTTGGTGATTTACGTGTTAGTTCACCAGAAAAATGAGTGGAAATATGTCAGACATTATTTAGTCAGCAAAAACGTGATATTGTTTCAGCAAATAAGATTTTACCACAGCACAGTTATGGTACGATTGCCTCTACAATTTGAGTACAACACGAAGCAACTATAGATATTGATCTCAATAAATCTGGTGTGATAATGGATCCATTATTGGCAGATGAGTTTGAAGAAGCGAAAACATGTACTGTTCATTTTTCTCATGAATGAGTTTCATTGCCTATTCAAACGCGAAGAAGATCAAATTCATTAAGTTCTCATCATATTATTTTGTGACAAGATGTCGTGAGTGGCTATTTAATCAAACCAGTCCCACCAATATCTGCAACAGTACAACTTTTTCGTCGTGGTATTGTTCTATCACAAGAGATTGATCTTTTGCGTGCTTTAGATAATAAACTTGCTGAAATAAATGGGAAACTGATTCTTTCTCGTTACCTCAAACCACAAAATTTTCTTGAACAGTTGGATATTTTTCTTGCAAAAGATGGCGATTACAATCCTGAATTTACGTATCAACGACCGACCGTAAAAAAATTAACACAAATAGGTACTGAGTTAGCATATATTCGTGATGAATTTTGGTGATTGCAAACTATTGAAAGTCCGCTTGGCGTTCTTTTTGCTGAAAAGATAGATGAACTTGTCTTGAAACAGCAAATGCTTCTTGCGTATAGAGCGCAAGATTTGGAACGTGTTTTTGAATTACAGTCTCGTTATTGGGGCGCATTTGATGAAAAATTATTACAAGAAGCACATGATCGCGTTTCGAGTGCAGAAAACGATCGTAAAGATTTGTGACCGGTTCTGTGACGTAAACGTATTATGAAAGAAGTGGTTCCGTATTTGATTGCTCAATGATGGTGAGAGGTAGAAGTAAAATTTACCCCAGAAACTTTTGCCAGAATGAGCGTGAAAAAATATGGTTCACGTCTTATTTTACAAATATCGTCTGGTTCAACATTTAGAAAACATGATCTATTTGCTGCATTAGCTCATGAATTAATGCATTTACGCAGATACTCAAATGGTGCATCTACCTGACGAAATATTTTTAAACGCTGAACATCGCGTTACTTTATTGATGAAGAGGGATTAGCAATATGGGCAGCTGAACAAGAACTTCCAGATTCATATGAAAAAATATCAATGTGGAAAAAATATCTTTTGGTAGATCAAGCGATGCATTATGATTTTGCTGACTTAGTCGATATTTTGCGTGCTGAGTCGACCAATAAATCATTATTGTCATTATTTAAAACAGCATATAGATTGAAAAGATGAATTGAAAGTACCGATATCGTTTCACCGTTTGCAGTTTCATTGCAAGATACAATCTATGCGCAATGATATCATCGTATCGAACAATGGGTTGAAAATTGAGGGCGTTTAAATGATTTATATATGGGAAAAATTAAATTAGAAGATATTCAATATTTAGCATAGCTAATCGCTTTATTTCTATTTCGTTTTATTGTATGCAGTGAGTTCAGCAACAAATACAACAGTTTATTATGACAAGAGCGAGAGAGGAACTTTTTGAGTTAACCTATGCCTATGCAGAAACTGATGGTCAATTCTTCAATATGACCTTATTTTCACTCTATTGAGGTTGAACAACACATGATGATGTTCACACACTTATCACTCAAGTCAGAAATTCTTTACAAGCTGATTTAGTACAAATTGAACAGTTTCATAGAGCAGTGCTTGCTGATGAACGAGATGCTGCTTTGTTGTACAAAACGATTAATTATATGCAATTAGTTTTTGAACAAATTTGGCGAGCAGTTCCTATAGAGGCACAAAAATACTGGAGCAGTGCTTCGTATGATCAATATGATCTAGAAAATGCCTTTCAAGAAGTGGTGAAGAGAGATGAAATGCTTTTTTGAAAGTCTGTAATGAGTGATCCTCAAGATTGTTTTCAAGCAGATTGTTTGTTGACATGGGTGTTTGTTAAAAATGAAACAGAATTAGATGAAAATGAGCGTAAGCGTTTTCAAGAATACTTACTCTTAATGAGAAATAGTGTTGTTCAAGAGAATAATGTATGTAATTTTTCACTAGAATGATCGTTTCTGGATGATGAATTTTTTTCCGTGCAAATACCAAGGCAAATCTATATGAACTTATTTACCCTAGCTTTGGAATCATACAATCTGTCCATCCCTGTTATCACTGCACAAAGATGATCTATTTATGATGGACGTCTTGCATTGGAAGTACCGTACTATGATGATTATGCAACACTGTCTTTGAGAAGAATTCTCAAATTAATAGCTCATGAAATTGAAACGCATTATGTCGTTTTACATAATACTGATCTTCTTTTGTGATGAATGAAATGATGATTTAGTCTTGCAAGAGAGGAATGACTGGCAAAATTTCAAGAGTTTTTACTTACCTGATTACCTTTGGAGGAAATTCGTGTTACTGATTGATTGCCGTTGTTATTGATGGGAGAAATATTACATACTGAACAATTTCTTGATTTTTTGAATCTGTATCGCAAATTACATGGTATTATTGCTTCAGGAATGTTACGTTTACTCAGAGCAAAAAGAAATTATCCGTTATGAAAGCCATGAGTCAATCACAAAGATGTAACCTACAGTAGATGATTAAAACAAATTTCTTCATACGTATCATGATGATGAAACTATGCATCATTGTTTCTCAGCAAAGTCGATTTTGATGATATATATGCGATTCAAGAGTTTGTATGAACACAACAACAAAATATAAAGCCCATCGAACCATTATTTATGGCGTTACGTTTAGTTGACCAACTATTACTTGCTTGTCGCTGAACAACAATTCTTGATCAGTATAGTAAGAGATATCCATTTATTGCACAATATTTATCAATTCCATTATCTGCATCACAAGAAGAAAACTTGCAAAAAATGGTTCGTATCTGTTCGGATAGTTTGACGTGGTATCTCCAAAAGTAGTTTTTACTTGTTTGCAAAAAATGATGGTTCAATTTCCAGCAGACTGGTATGAAATTGTATGAGATGAGTTTGAAAAACCATATTTTCAAGCATTGATTACAGAATTGAAACAACGTACATTTCAGTGAGAACAAATCTTTCCAGCTGGTTCAGACTTTTTTCGCGCATTTGAGGCAACTCCATTGGAAACAGTAAAGGTAGTTATATTATGACAAGATCCGTATCATGGTGATGGACAAGCGCATGGACTGAGTTTTTCGGTGCCAGATGGAGTTCCCATGCCTCCATCCTTAAAAAACATTGCAAAAGAACTCCAAGCAGAATATTGAACAAATCTCCAAAATGGAAATTTAACGAGACGAGCAGAACAATGAGTTTTGTTGCTAAACGCAATTCTTACGGTAAAAGCGCACGAAGCGGCATCGCACCATAAACTCTGACGAGAACTATTTACCGATAGCGTCATTCATCGTTTGTCACAGCATCACGATCATCTCGTTTTTCTCTTACGAGGGAATTTTGCCAGATCAAAAAAAACATTAATCGATACAACAAAGCATCTTATTCTCGAAGCACCACATCCATCACCACTTTCCGCACATCAATGATTTTTATGATGTGGCCATTTTCGTGCTGCAAATGAATGGCTAGAAAAGAATTGAAAAAAGCATATAGAGCGGGTAACTGGAGAGTAGTAAATTGTTATTGACTTGTTTGTAAACTTTGTTATATGATAAGTAAACAAAAATAGAACATTATGATAAAATTAATTAAACAAAATTGGCAGTTAGTAGGAATAGGCTTAATAGTGGCACTCATAATGCCACTGTGGTTAACTGCTATTTTAGCAGTATTGTTTTGGGTGATAGCTTTTAACCAAAAACATGGGTTAATAGTAGCGATATTTATATTAGCTGCTTATTGTGCGACAATAGGGTTAATCATTGGAATTCTCTTAAAGTACATACTAAGATTCATTTTTTAAACATCTTACTAAAAATCGTACTAAAAATCGTAAAGCGTTCTTTGCGATTTTTATTTTTATATATTGACTTTAAATTATAATTTATTATATAATTGATTAAGTAAAATAAAAATAGTATGCCAATATTAACAATTGTAGCAATTATTGTCTTCATTTTGACAATTAAATTAAACATTTGGATTACTACAATTCCAATTTGTTTACCTTGGATTTTGGTTCTGATAACATATTTGTCAGAGAACAAAAGAAATAGTTCTCCTGATAGTAGAATTGGAACAAGTGGATGCATTTTGTTTTTGATCTATCCAACAGTAGGATACATTCTTGGACTACTGGTAAAACTCTACTTTAGTGGAGGTAGTGAAATCCTTAAAGGGTGGTTCAGTGTGAATCCGATTTGAGTGAGTTCAAAAATGAAAATTAAGGAAAATCACAAAGCATGCTTTGTGATTTTTTAAATTGTTTTCTTATAGTTTTTACATATTGACTTATTTGTAAACTTTGTTATATGCTAACTAAGCAAAAATATAACCTATGAAACGTTTTTTATTTTTTTTTAGTTTTATATTAACAGTAAAAATAAATATCTGGATTAGTTCACTATTTATTTTAGTATTGTGGTTTATCTTTATAAAAGGTTTCTTTTTTGAAGAAGTTTTTATAAAAAATACCGATACCTTGCAAAAACAGAAAGAAACAATATCTTTGTTTATCAAAGATGTTATTTTGCCTCTCACTGGAGGGTATGGTCTAGGATTTATACTCAAGGCATACTACTCACCAGGATGGGAATGGATAAAAGAGTTATTATCAGTTAATCCAATGTAATAACAATGGAATCTGAAAAAGAAAAAAATCGTAAAGCATGCTTTGCGATTTTTATTTTTACATATTGACTTTATTGTTTGAATATGTAATAAGTATTATTAATTTAGTACTTGAAAGGAATGCAACCATTGATCTATCAGATAATCTTTTACGGAAGCCGAGTAGTGCTTTTTTTTGTGATTTTGCGATGGGGACGTGCGGTATGGGCTGGACGTTTATTTAAAACAATACTGTGGACTATTATTTTGATATTATTTGTATGGATGAGGTGGATAGAACCATCGCAAATTGCAATCAGAAAAACAACTATAGATATATGAGTTGGTAAAAAGATAGCATTGATTGCTGATCTCCATCTTGGACTCTACAAAGATCGAACTTATTTACAGCGTGTGGTAAATGTGATTAATAAACAAAAATGAGTTGATTTTGTTTTTATCGCTGGCGATTTTACCTTCTGGCCAGTAATTGATAAACAAAAAATGAGAGAGCTCTTTTTACCGCTACGTGACTTACAAGTTCCGGTCGTCGCGGTACTTTGAAATCATGACGTAGAAAAACCTGGACCAAAACTCAGAACTGAACTCGTTACTGTTCTTCAAGAACTAGGTGTTGTACTCATTAACAACGACGTATTAAATATGGACGGTTGGTATTTGCTTTGACTGTGAGATAACAATGGATGAGAAGACAATGTTTTTTTGATTAATGATTTTTTACCAGAAGAAAAAGTGGTCGTTCTTACCCACAATCCAGATACGACCTTGAATTATGCAAACAGTCTTGCTGATCTCACGTTGGTAGGTCATACGCATTGTGGACAAATTAGGATACCATTTCTGCATGAAAAAATTAAACAATGGATTATTCCTGTGCAATGACCCTTTGATTGTGGACTTACCAAAACAAAATATGGACCTGTTTTTATTACGCCATGATTGTGAGAAGTAATACTCCCTATGAGATGGTTTAATCCACCGACTATAGATATAATTTCACTTTAGTTATTGTTTGACCATGAAAAAAGATGTGTTTGATGCAATTTGTTATATTCCAACATTTAAACAAGCTGGACATAATGTCTTTACTAAAAAAATTAGTTTTGAAGTAGCTCTATTTTTATGAATTGATCAAGTAACGACTCCATATACACCAAAAATAAATGATGGTATTGGTATTCCAATGAGTAATGATGAAACTATTTTTGGAAGTGTTGTGGAGTATGACATGGATAATAATTGATGGTGAACATATTTGTACCAATCACCAAAATGATTGAGGATACAATCTGCAAAAAGTATAGAAAAATGAACACTTGTGCAATTTTTAAATTATGTAAATCAGTATCTTGTGGATGTATTTACAGATTCTGATCACTATGAGTGATTACAAAGATGGAAAAAATTATTTGAAATTATTCTTCGTTGTGGATTAAAAAAGCGTAGACATCTTATGTCCATAAATCAACACTTTACAATTAATAACAATGGCTATTTAATTGATCCAAAAACAAGGAATTATCTTCTATCTTTAGACAATTACATCATTGATAGTGATGATATAGAATTACCTGCAATTAGTTGTATGAGTTGTGCAGAATATGTATGAAGAGAATTACGTAATAAAGATGATGATATCTATGATATTTTGTTGGATGAGTGCGATCAGTTTGAAGCATATGCGTGAAGTGATGTTTTGAGACAATGAATTGCATGATTAGCAACGCACGGACTAGAAGTTTTTGAAATACAAAAAAATGAATTGTCTCGATGATTTGCACATTGAGATTTTAAGGATGAGTATATTCCTGTAAAAAATTAAAAACATCTATTGAGCTTACATTATATTGATTATTGTATCTGAATAAAATCAATTGCAACATGATTCAATATCAGTACATCATTGATATGAAAAGGTTCTTTGCAACTCAAAAAACAAATATATATTGATTAGTTGGTATACTACTACTTTTTTTTGTGGTGACGAGATCGTTTCCTTTTTGGACGTCTGATATCCCTTTATGATATGATCCATGATTATATAAATCGATGTTTTTGGCATATCTGCAACTATGATCCGTATGAGATATTTATCTACTTCCTGATCGAATAAACCATATGTATGAGCCGTTTTTATGATTATGGTGAATGGCAGGGATTCCATTAATAGCATGATGACGATATGATAGCATATTGACGCGATGATGGGTTTTGATCGCATTGTTACCGATACTGTGAATTTGGTTGTGAGCGCATCGTTTCTGATCTCGTGCGTGACTATTTGCATTACTTCTGGCAGTTACTTCATTTACCCAATACCAAGTCTTTTGGTGGCAATATCGAAAACAAGCAATCGGTATGTTTTTACTGATGGTTGTATTACGATGATGGGATAGAAAAGCGCGATGGCAGATGATACCGCTTTTGAGTGCACTTTTTCTCGTCAATAGACCAGCAGCTGTGCTCATAGCTTTTGTCTGATTGATACACTTGATAATATTGCTTATTCGTCGTGAATGGAAACAAATCAAATTATTTGTCTGAAGCATTGTGATTGCATTTTTTTTTGCGTTACCCATATTGTATTCATTTTTAAAAATACAGTTTGCTCCATTAATTTCCTTATTTATTCAGCACATCGATTTACCGACTCTCAATGAGTGATTTCAAGCATCTGGAACATTTTTGACTACTCGCGAGTATTTGCTTTTGAGTGGTGTGTTATTACTTGTAGCAATATGGTGATTTGTTAAAAACGTAACGAACAAAGATAAAATAAAACGAGGAGTATTTCATACTACATGACTGGTCTTGGTGTTGTGGGTTTTTTGACAATGATTCTTTTTTCAAAGAATAATTGGTTATTTGGATATGTTTGTGATTATTTTTGTAGGGATTGTTTGTGGGTCGTTACGAGAATGAAATGGACGAAAAAAATGAACAGTATTATTACTTATTGCCTCTCAATGTGTGATGTTGTTTTATCGATGATATCGCACGTATCGTCCGCTTATTGAACCAAACGAATTTGCATTTTTATCACAAATTGGTAAAACCATTGAAGAAGATGCGGTCATTATTGTACCTGGGATAGATTATTCACCTCGAGTGCAATGACGAACCCAACATGAAGTTTTGGCACCATGATTATTTGACCTAAATCGTTGGTGAAATTTGGACGAGCAGTGGACTACCAATCGACTTTCTGCTACTTCTCAACAAAAATGTACTTCGTTAAGTCGTGATTATCCTGAATTGCGCTCACGTCCAGTTTATCTGCGACAATGATTGAAACAACCAGAGACCGATTTGCAATGAGCATGTTTTCAATTGTTACAAAGCAAAGAGTGATGGTCGCGATGGAAAATGAACTAGATATTTAATCTTTTTTACACTATGAGTCATCATAATCATTCATTGATGAGTATTCATCACAACAAAGGGCAATTAACACGAACCATTATATTGATTTTGCTCTTAGTATTGAGTATTTTGTGGGGATCTGTGTTTGGTATAGTATGAGCAGGACTACGTTTAATTTTATGAGTCATCGTTTTTTTATTATTACCGTGACGACGAATCACCAAAGCGTTGTGGAAACATGATGAGATTGATCTATTTGAACGTTTTATATTGAGTTTTGCATTTTCAATTTCTGTCGTACCTTTGCTTGTGTTTTATGTTAACATCATTTGAATTCCAGTAAGTGAACGGCTCGTTATTTGAGTCATTGTTTGTATTATTGCGATTTGTATATGATACTTCATAAAACAAAAGAAGGAATAATTGAATCATTGAAACAATGATAATTATTCCTTCAAAAAATATTTTGTATAATTGACACTGATTACGATACTGAATTTAATAAAAGAAGCAACTTTAAATAATATATCATCTATGAAATTAATAATCCAAATTCCTTGTAAAAATGAAGAAGAGCAGTTGCCTGTGGTTTTGAGCGAGCTGCCAAAACAAATTGACTGAATTGACACAATTGAGGTGTTAATAATTGACGATGGAAGTACTGATCGTACAGTTGCTTTAGCAAAGGAATTTTGAGTAGACCATATTATTTCATTTCCTGCAAATAGAGGCTTGGGAACTGCATTTCATCTATGAGTTGAATATGCACTAACTCAGTGAGCGGATATTTTGGTCAATACTGACGCTGACAATCAATATCCGTCCAGATTTATTGAAGCACTTATCCAACCACTGTTGCGCCATCAAGCAGATATCGTGATTGGTGATAGAACACCAGGGAAAGTTGCCCATTTCA
>CAZIUS010000034.1:0-11456 GCA_964542385.1 uncultured Candidatus Peribacteria bacterium | reverse complement strand
CCCTCCAAAGAATCGGTGACTACTTCGGCGGCAGAAATCACGCCAGTGTCATCTATGCGATCCAGATCTGCGAACAAGACCTAAAAACACAACCTGAATTGAAGAAATGGGTTGGTGGATTGTAGGAAACTACTTTTTTTGTTGCACTTCCATCGCTTTTACAATGAGAAATAATCAATACGCTAAAGAGAGCGCATAGAAAATAAATCACAGAATTCTCGTAGAAAAAGAAATCTGATCGGTTTGAGCAATTACTCACCAAAGACCAAAAAGATAGTTTCGGTCGTGTATTGATGTTTCAATGTCTCATGACATACTCAACATTGGTAATGCTAATCTAGTAGCATCATACATATATTGTGCGATATAAAACAAGTTTGTTGCAAGTCGCACGCCACATAAGACAATTGCAAATGGTTGTTTTCTATATCGAGCAATACCGATAAAAATAATGGGAAATAAGAGTTGTAAAAGTGTTCATCATAAAACATGCACCGTTTGATTGCCAAAAACACCAAAGACAATATGTCCCACTTCATGTATTCCAACATTGATATGTCCTATGATCCAATAATAAGAGTAATCTTTTATATACACCGTCCACAACCAGCAAAGTGCTCCATACAATGGAATTGCAAAAAGTAATGATATTTCTAGTGATTTCCAAAACGGAAGAATTTCTTTATTTTCCATTGGCTGTTCACATTCTACTTCAGAAACAAATCAGTTCAAAACTGACTTTTTTTGTAATATAACTCATTGTTTTGCCAAGACATCAGTAGCTCATCATCCTTGTCGTTGCATAAAATAGGTAGATTATTAAAAAGATATTTCACCCTTGAAGAGTAAAAAAATAATTGTATATTACAATAAATTTTCTTAATTACTCTTTATTTTTCACAATTACAATGCTCATTTTCTTACTTATTTTAGTAATAGTATTGCTTATACGAATTATAAGAATCCAAGACGCACTATTTGATCTAAAAAGAAAAACCAATTTATTGTGAGAAAAATTAAGTGAAATACAAGATAATATGATAAAGAATGAAAATAAACAACCTTATACAATATCCAATGAACAACAAAATAGTCTGATTGCAAACACATCAATTCCAGAATCAATAGCTACTCAAGCAATTGAAAATAATGAAATAGTAATTACAGAAAAAACAGACACAACACTAGTCAAAAATAAAATAACTTTGGAAAATGATATTCACAACCCTTTTGTTAATGAATCAATAGAAGAAGAGTCAGCTGAAAATAATTATATTGATATATTTATAAATTGGTTCAAACAAGACTGGCCTATGAAAGTATGATGATTAGTTCTCATACTTTGAATAGGATGGTTTTTAATGTATGCGGTGCAAAATAATCGAATTTCCCCAATGATGAGAATTGTATTATGAATCATAACTTCCTTATGAATGATTTGGTTTTGACGAATAAAATCAGATCAATACCCAACACAATGATCATATCTTATTTGACTCTGATCTGCAACATATATCATTTCAATTTTAATATGATATACATTTTTCTGATTTTTCTGAACAACGGTATGATTATTATTAATTGCGCTACAATATTGAGTAAATTGATACATCTCATACAAAAAGAACAATCATTGGATGAATGATGTTTCATTATTTTTTTCACTTATCGCTCCTTTTTTGTTTTCACTATGAAATATCGATCTTCTCTTTTTATTTAGCTATTTATGAGCACATCTAATTTGAAATTTATTCATTTCAATTATATGAAATCGAACTGTTTCAAGATTATGCAATGTAGCTTATTTGATTGTTTATGTCTGGATAGGATTATCTTACTCATTACCTTTAATGTGAAATAGTGCGATTTTGAGTATTATTACTATATTAGTCATTTGATCAACTCTCGTTGAATTATATATTGAATACAAAAAACAACCATGATTTACAAACATACAACTCATTAGTATTACAACATATTGAATAGGATTCTTTTGATATATAGCATTACTACACTATTATTCCACTCTTTCATCAAGTATTTATTCACTTCTATTGATTCTCTTTTTTCTTTGATATTGAATTATACGATATCAATTTAGCAGTCAAAACAAACAAAATCTCTACAGTGTAATAATTGCTATTCTGAGTATTCTATTTCTTTGATGACTTACGTATCAACAATTTGTATGAACTGAATGGCTAACAATCATTTGAGCACTTCTCATCTGAGCAATTCAAATTACAATAGCTGCAATCACAAAAGAAGAAAAATCTATAAATTACACAAGTTATTTACGGATCATTCCATTTATTCTCCTTGTCAATGATTATTCATTTTGAGATGCTTCATATTTATTGAGTGTGTATGGTACAGTCATGATACTATGTGGTGTAAGTTATTGATTTCGAATGCTCTTTAAAAATAAAAATATATCAAAACGATATATGATGGCAGGTATTGCCTTATTACATTTTTGAATTATCAATCAATTTACGTGATCAGTAAGAATTATTGTTTTAGAATGAATATTGATTATTCTTACGTTAATGGCGTATATCGTACAAATAAAAAAAACAATCTATTTATCAATATTTTTAGCACTGCATATTCTCCCGATATATTTTATTCTTATTCAATGAATTAAGTACGACACAACATTATTTTGATTAATAGTGAGTATTATAATAATCTTGTGAATTACTGTATATCTGAGTAGCAAAATAAATTCAGAAAACAATACTGAAGAAGATCTGTTAAGTAAAATAATTATTGGTTTATGAGTTTTTTATGTTTATTTGAGTATTCAATATATTATACCAAAAGAATTTTTTACGATTAGTTATACATTGTTATGAATGATGCTCTATCTCATTCATACAAGATATGTAACAAATGCATGAACAAACAATCTCTTGTATGCGTCGTATATGGCGATTCCAATCATGACAAGTATCTGACTCAATACACTAACAGTGAATAATGAAATAACTACAATTTTATCAAGTTTATTGTTATCAATAAGTTTATTCCGAATTATCGGAGACAATAAAGATAATCCAGAAATTAAATCATTTTGATATGTCATTTATACCTTTATGTTTTTATATTTTTGAATATTTTCGTATAATTCATCAAAATTGATGACCAGTCCACAAAATGCTATAGTCATATTACTTATTATTTTTGCATTTATTGGAGTGACTATGTATATTCTATGAAAACGTAATAATAATTTGCAATATCGTACTATTGGAGCAGCAATAATTATATGAGTAATTTTGAGAGTCTTATGAGTTGAATTACGAAAAATGAGTATAATCATGAGAATTATAACGTGTCTTGTGATATGATCAATGTTAGTATGAAGTGGTTTTCTTGGTAATAAACCAAAAGATTCTGAAAAGTGAGAAGATTAAATTATACTACATTTTTGTAACATAAAAAAGCAATAAAGCACAAATTATAAACAGCACAGGCATCACAAATCCATAAAATTTATTATATGAGTTCAAAATTTCATCATCAAATTGTAATTTTGAAGGAGTAAAATACGAATACACTGATCTAAAAAACCATCAAGTCGTTACTGTTTTCTTACCGACAAGTTTTTTTACTTTTGTTAATGAAAAAAATAAATTTCAAATGAGCGGTATTCATGATAAATAATCAATATACAGCAATCATGTACTATCTTTCAGCATCATATCTTCAGAAAAGATGTATCACGGAACTCCTTGTCAAATAATCTCTCCTTGTAACTCAACACATTTTCATCTTACAGGAGATGCATACACATCTCATAAACAGGCTAATACGGATGATTGAGCGCATGCGTTATCACTATACATATACATATTCTTAATTAACAAGCCCAATCCAAACAATCAAATACATCAAAAAAGCACATTTGTTTGCCAAAAAATAAGATCAGAAAATTTAGCATAAAAAGCGTATCAAACTAAGCAAAGTGGTAAAATTATATGCAAATAACTTACAAAACAATCTTGTAAAAACAAACGCCACATTTTATTCATATCAATTGGCATTGCTTGTAAATATTGATCTATAGCATACAAAGGCTTCTGAGAAAGACGCATCAATGCTCTAATTCTTTTTCATGTAAGCGGATGTGTACTTCATAATTCACCAAGTCGTGCTCGTGGATTTTTTAAATCGTAGATAATTGCTTTTACAAATAACTCATTTTCATGAAAATGTTTTGCATTATAACAGGTCAATCACAATGACTGTGAAATTTTCACATTTGCAATATTCATATGTTGAGTAGATCTAACCAAATCACTATTTTCTGGTGTAGCCAAAATACCCAATGCAATCTTTATAAGCGCATTCGCGAGTACATTAGGATCTGTTTCTTCAGCTGCAAATTTATCAGCGTAATATTCTCTTGTTCTACTTAAAAATAAGAGCACATATTGTCATATCACGTAAAAAACATATGCAATCAATGCAATGATTTTCAAATTTCATCATTTCTTTCATTTTGATTTTACTTTAATTAAGTAACGATAAATGAGATAAATTAATTGTAAAATAACAGATGCAACAGTCATTACGATAAAATCATTATGTTGGACATGTCATAATTCATGAGCAAAAACAGATGAAACTTCTTCATCATCTAAGTAGGTCAATATTCATTCAGAAATAATGATTCTACTATTCCATTTTCCTGATCCATACGTAAATGCACTTGGATTGTTATCTTTTATTAATCATAACTTTGGCAAAGTAATAGCATATTTTTGACAAATTGATTGTATCAATTCAGCTGTTTTAGGATTTTATGTCTGCAAACTTTCCAATGAAATTCGTTCTACACCATAAAAATAACGATATATTCGATCAGAGAACATCGGTCCTAGCAATCGTCAAACAATATTTATTATCAAGACAATTACTACTCATCACAGTATACCTCATCATCACTCTACATACCCAGTAATCAAAAAAACCAGTATGAGGAGTAAACTACTCAAAGCAAGTAATGTTATTCACGAAATAAAGAATAAGGACATGAGGGGGAAAAAATAATAAAACATACAAAATAATAATATCAGAAAAACACTAAAATTGCAAATTTTTCAGTTAAGAATAATCTAAAGTGACTTTGTAATTGGCTCAAAATTTTTAGCTCTCATGGAGTTGAATAAAAACAACTATTCACTATAGTCAAAATATGAAAACAATAAAATATATACAATCAATTATTAAACATTATCTGCTTAAATGAGTATGAATATTTTTTGCTCTTGTAATAGTAGTTTTTCTCATTTCATGATTATTTCCCAAGAAGATACCATTTATTGATACACTTAGAGTCAGTCTTCAACAATCATTATTTTCATCTATTAGTATCATTCGTTATCCAAACGTTTCTGCAAACGACGAAGTCACAGAAACATATATACTCAAAAACATACAATCAGTACTTCGTCAATGAGATATTGTCTTTAGTTATAGAGCATGATTTATTACGAATGATCTCATAGAAGGTAAACGAAAACATGCTTCTATCTTTCTTTGAAATAAGAGCACACTAAAAAAATTAATAAAAAAATATGATCTCGAAATACCATCTGAATATCTTAATTTTGATCAACGAAAAAAAAGTGAAATGCTTATTATAGATAGTACTGAACATTGAGTTACGGTAAGATCAATAGATGATTTAACCTATTTGGACGATATTTTAATTGTGCGTATCGAAAAACCGCAACCACAAAAAGATAAAATGATAACAACGCTTCTCGAACAGCTTGGCAAGCCGTATAATTATGATTTTGATATTAATGACACATCAAGTATTTATTGTGCACAATTGATTCATCAAGGATTAATAACTATCGACATCAATATACCTTATACGTCATTTGCTTGAAGAGCGTATCTTTATCCACAAGATATCGTTGATTATATTATAGCAACATGAATACAAAACAAAGAATTTAGCATCGTCACTGCTATCAAAAACATACAAACTGATCCTCAATTTTATACCGAAGATGATATTCTCAAAACGCATATTTCAAATATTGATTAATAAATTCTGTTTCCTAAAACTATTTATAATTAAGGACGCATAAAATAAGGCCCTACATCCCTTTCCTTCTAAGGATAAGGCAAGCCTCATCCCTTCATTCCCTTCATTTCCTTCATTTCCTTCATTTCCTTCATTTCCCCTCCACTTCTCCAATGCACGCCATCCTCTCCTTTCTCGAACTGCTCGAAGCACAAAATTCCGTCGAACGAATGCATGCGCACCAACCAGAATACAAGGCGGCGAAAACTGCTTTTTAACAGTTAGCACAAGAAATGATTAATCAAATTAGCACGTTTGATAGTACAATAGGCGAACTCTATCCCGCTGAGACTATTTTTCGTTTAGCCAAAGACACACGTTTTTCAAAAGACAAATCACCTTACAAAACCAATATGGGGATCGTGATTGCACCATGAGGAAAAAAATCAATCTTTCCCTGCTATTATATCCATCTGCAACCAGGCAATCGTTCATTTCTTGCGTGCGGGTTATACCGTCCAGAACCAAATGTACAAAAAGCGGTGAGAGATCGTTTGGTAGCTGATCGACAGGGATTTGAAAAAATACTCACAACGATTGCAAAAACAGGACAACGATGACCACTCGAAGGCGATCAATACAAAAGAGTACCTGCCTGATACGACAAAGAACATCCTGCAAGCGAACTAATAAAACATAAAGATCGACTCATGCATGCACCACTACTTGATAAAGAAATCATTGATAACTGATTTACTCAACAAACAATCGATATGTTCAAAATAATTTGTCCATTCAACCAACGACTGCATGCAGCAATAAACACTATGATCATAAATCAATAATGAAACATAAAAAACATTATAAATACAAGGACGCAAAAAATTGCGTCCCTACAATCAATCTCTTATCAATTTTCAATTGTTCATTTCCTACTATTTCCCTCTACTTCCTACTATTTCCTACTATTTCCCTCCTATTCCTCTCACCATGTATCCAAACATCGATCGTCTCGATACGATCACCTTCTGATGACTGAAAAATGGCGTAATGACTCTCAAAAAAATACTCAAAAAACTTGGCAATCCTCAAGACAGTTTTAAGGTATTTCATGTTGCATGAACCAACGGCAAATGAAGTACTTGTCAGATGATTAGTCAGGTTTTACGAAAACAATTCTGACTAAAAGTTGGTCTCACGATTTCACCACATCTTATCAAACTCAACGAAAGAATTCAAATCAATTGAGTTATGATCTCTAATGAAGACCTTGATTACTACTTGTCGCAAACATTTGCTCTCACACTTCAACATAACTGTACACTATCATTTTTCGAGCATATGATTCTCGTTGCATTATTGTATTTTCGTGACCAGAAAGTCGACTATGCAGTGATTGAAGTGGGTCTATGATGAAAATATGATGCTACCAATGTTTTTTCTTCGCCTGAAGCAACGATTATTACGACAATTAGTGATGATCATCGTTCGATACTGTGACCCACGTTGACACAGATTTTCTGGAATAAGTTTGGTATTTGCAAAAAGAATGTTCCTTGTTTTACGCGTCTAGACACAGCACTTGTGCATCGAGCAGCAAAAATGAAAAAAGTTCCTCTGCAGGTTGTGAAAAAACACTCTCTAACAAATTTACCAGGCACTCATCAACAAGAAAATGCATGAGTAGTTTTACACTGTCTCTCGACGTTATGATTCGGCAAAACACTCATCACAGAATGACTGATGCAAATCAATCATCCAGGAAGATGTCAGCGAATTCGTAACAATGTACTCGTTGATGGTGCACATAATGAAGAATGAATAGACGCTTTTGTGGCATACGTAAAAACAAAAACAGTCTGATATAAAAAAGTTGTCACAGTGTTTTGATCAACAAAAAAACGAGAAGAATATCCTCGCTTTTTCTCTCACCTCATTCCAGGTGATATAAATTATCTCGTCACTCCATCAATTGAAAATAGAGCGATTCCACCTTCAAACTATCAGTCTCACCTCACTTTCAACGCAATCGATGCATGAACACGACAAGAGTTATCAACACATCTAGACATAAAAAATCGTGACACATTGTTTATTATTTATGGGTCGTTGTACCTGGTTGGAGAGGTAATTGCTTGGTTCGAGGATACAAAGTAATTGTTGTATTGTCATTTCCTCCAAAATCAGTATCTTCAATCCATTTCCAACCACGGACGCATAATATCCACATCCATTTACAACACTTACAACGCTTCCTCCATTTACAACCTTTTCCCCATGTCTTACCTCTTCGACCGCACCGCTCTCTCCACATACTGCAAAGAACAGAAAATTCCTTCTTTTCGTATCAAACAAATTCAACAAGCGATTTTCACGGAATCATTGCTCGATCCAAACGAGATTACAACACTCGCGAAAGATCTCAGAGAACAGCTGAGTAACGATTTTGATCTCAACACATTTACGCTCGAGACGGTTTCTGATAGTGACGAGACGACGAAGTTTTTGTTCAAGCTCGCTGATGGAAACGTGATCGAGACCGTTTTGATGTATCATTGGCACGAAAAAGAATCCAACAAAGACACCCGCAAGATCCTGAGATCACGAACAGATCACAAAATTTCAGAAGAGACACATTCACTAAACAGAATCACGATTTGTGTGAGTTCACAGGTTGGCTGCGCGGTAGGTTGCGTTTTTTGCGTCACATGAAAACTTGGTTTCAAAAAAAATCTTATTCGAGAGGAAATTGTTTTGCAATTACTCTATTGCAACAATTTCATCAAACAAAAATTTGGTAAAAAAGCAGATGGAACACGAAATCGTATCAGAAACGTCGTCTTCATGGGTATGGGCGAACCGTTATTGAACTACGACAATATGAAAACAAGCATCGAATACATGCTTGCTCAAGACGCATTTGGATTATCAAAAAGACATATTACTATTTCAACCTCATGAGTCGCGAGTTACATCGACAAACTTGTCACCGACGGGATCGATGTTAGACTTGCGCTCAGTCTTCATGCACCAAATCAAGAACTTCGTGCACAACTCATCCCGATGATCGGCAAAAAACGACCAATCGACGAATCAGCAACAGGAAACAGAATTTTCTATGAATACATAATGATCAAAGACACGACCGACACGGCAGTAATTGCTCATCAGCTCGGTGTCTTACTCCAGTTCAGAAACGCCCACGTCAACCTTATTCCCTACAACGAAAACCCTGCAATGCCCGACCTCGTCACCAGTGAATACGATGTCATCCTTGCATTCAAAAAAACCGTAGAGAACTACGGCGTCACGGTCACCGTACGCGATACCCTCTGACGTAACGTCAAAGGTGCTTGCGGACAACTTGGCTATGAAAAGATTATGAAAGAGAGAATCGAGCAAATGGGAGAAGAGTAGAAAATCTATTCAGGTAATTTTCGTTTTTTCCCTTGTAAGCCAAGCACTTTTCAGTCTGCTGTCACATAAAATTCATCTATATTTCATGTATATATTTTTTCTCGACGAGGATTTTCAACTAATGTATTCAATCTAAAAATTCATTTTTGATACTTCAAGTAATGGTTTGGTTTCATAAATAAGTATATAGATATATCATTGCACATAGACTCACTCCATCTTTTGATAACATGAACATCAACAAGAAAAACAACGTAATTCATCAAAAAAAGAATATGAACGAGTTCGGGGTCAATAATAAAATCGTTTTTCTTCTACCATTCCTCAAGAAAAGACTCTCTTGATTATATATGGTTCGCTTGCAAGAGAAGGGCTTTGGTTAACAAATTTGTCTAGTATCACATTTACAATATTGTCACTATCTAATCAACTCAACAACATTTTTCAATATGCGATATTTTCATCGCTTAATCATTGATGAGAATAATATCCTTTTTCTTGTCATGCTACTACATTTTCCAATGGTTCAAGTAATTTATAAACTATTAATGGATTGTTTTTTTGAGCATAATATTTTTGTGCATACAAAAGCAAGGTAATCAAAATAAAGATACCTATCAATCAATAGAGTAACAATCTTTTAGCATATTTATTCATATAAAAAACTAAAATAAAACTACTACTTGTTTTCTAATTTATTATCACTCAATACAATTATGCTCAAAAAAATTGGTATCTAAAGACAAAAAACAGTATTGGTAATAAATAAAAAACAAGTGAAACAACAAACAATAAAACTCAAGCTCATCGATAAATACGATTTTCTGTTGGTTGATTTTTCAATGAATCTTTACCAAACTCATTATCTCATTCAGTTCATTTATTAAACAATAACCTATACAGTATTATAACAAACCAAATCAATAATCACAATGTTCCTAAAGCCAAAATCCAAGTAATAATTAATTTAAAAGGAGATAACATAGATGCTAAATTGCCACCATCTGTTATCAGCCCTGCTAACCAATATACTATTGATAATAAAAACCATAACACTCATACTCACAAAATTCAAAATACTGGCATAAGAAAATATTTTTTTGGTTTTCATAGATCATGAGTTCTTCTCATTCAAAATCAAAAACACCAAATCAAAAAAGCAAAAATAACAATATCTCGTAACAATCAAAAACCAACAAAGATTTTAACAAAAACCAAAAGAATCGATGCAAATGACAAAAGTGCTAAAGATAATAATCAAGTAACACAAAACTCACCTCTTGAAATCCTTCCTTTACCCCATGGTTCTCTAAACAAAATAGTCCATGCACGACGCAAAAGTCGTCAAAGAGTATAATCATTTGATTCTCATTTTTTTGAATGTTCCATATTTTGTAATAAAATAAAAATTATAAATAAATAATAAATATTATTTTAAAAAAGTCAAATTTTGTGAATTGTGATAAAAAGAGTTAATAAACAATAATAAATAAATAATGTTACTTACTCAAATTTTCCACATACCACAAAAAATAAGATATAATTCACTATCTTGATCTACTAAAACGTGATTGTTGTAACATTCACGTCATTATTACTCACTACCTTTTTGTTCAACAATCGCTTGATCAATTGCATCTTGCATTTGTACTGGCATGTCAGTTGGTATCTGATTTTGTTTTTCAATAACCTGAACCAAACTATAACTATTCATTCACAAAGCAATAATAAACAAAACACATCAAATGAATTTGCAATTGCCCCAGGCCAATACTAGCTAAAGCTTTGGCAACAAAACCGAATAACAGATTTGTTATTAAAAAAATTATTATATCTTGCATAGAATGAAGCCCGCAATTTTCCATAAAATTTTACTAGTAGGATTAATAGTTACGTGTATAATACCAACAAATGCCCAAATTTTAAGAACAAAAAACTGGCAATATGGCTATAATACAACATTGACATATGAAACTGACACAGTAATAGAAGA
>CAZIUS010000033.1:4823-11613 GCA_964542385.1 uncultured Candidatus Peribacteria bacterium | reverse complement strand
CGATTGTCTTGAAACAGCATGATTAGATAAATGAGTATTTGCTGATACTGTTATTGAAGCATTGAAGAAATGAAATTCAGAGACAGAATCGTATACATTGCAAATATTTACAAAAAAAGATATAGGAACAGCATTGTACCATAATCAACAGTTTTGTTGTCAAGACAAATCTAACACTAAGAGTAATGGCACTTGAGCGTTAACAAATAATAATTGTACATGAAAATTAGATTGACAACATTACTTTGCAGAAAGTCCCTTTTTAGTAGATCATCTGATTAATGTGTGAATGCGTAAATTAAATGGTATTGAAGAGCATTGTAGTGCAATGCAAATTGATTGTACGACACCAGAAACAGCCACTGTCAAAGTCCTCATGAAAGAACGGAGAGAAGAAGTGACAAAATTTGCAGAAGATATTGATGGAGGTCCGTCATTGGAATGATATGAATTATTTAAAAAATATCGATGAGAGGATAAAGATTTTGTAGATAAAACTAAAAAATGATTACTTGCCAATGCATACTTTACCATGTGTGATGAGGTGGTTAAGATTAAACAATCAGTTTCATTGGTATCCAATGTGAAAAATGTTATCAATCAAGAATCTGCTTGGAGAAAATGATGTGAACGTTTGATTCTTCAACGTTATCGTGAAGAAGCTGCATATGTTCAGTCACTTATGGTAAGTAGATGAGTTGCCTATGCATCAAATAATATGAAAGCATACTTTAAAACTCATTTTATTGATAACAGATTGAACTTATTTGTCGATAAATTGTGAAAAATGGATGCATGCTATAACATGGTATTGAAGTATGTAACAAGAACGTCTTGTTGTGTTAATTAGATTTTATTTATTAGGTCATAAGAAGATGAGATTGAGAAGATGATTATTAATTATGGGAAATATGCTTATAGTGAGCGTCATGTTTTTGTGATGACCAGTATTTGCTTCATGTTCTACCTGTTCCTGACCTCCTGCTGATTTGCAAACGTATTTTTCAGTAATGGATAAGTTGCTTTCTATTTTAGATATCCCACCAGTTGAAGAGTGATCAAATCAATTTAAGGACGATTTGGAAGAAATTAAGTTGTGATCTAAAGTCGCTCTTCAGTCGACATTTACTGTCCTAGCAATAACAGCAATATTGCCAGTTGAAACTTTTTCTGATGTTTGATGAGATATGATTCTGTTGTTGTGATCACAAGCAAGAAGAAGAGATCGACAAAAATTTGTGAGTTATGATGAAAAAATGACTATGAAAGCATTGTCTTTATCTCAGAATGGCGTAATTTGAAAAAATATTTGAGAAGACAAATTAGATAAAATTGATGCAGAATTAAAAAAGCTTGGTTTTGTAGAACTTAATAAACAATCATGATCGTATATTGTTCCATTGAAGAGTGCAAACTATGAAGAAATTTTAACCATGTATTGGAACATTAACTCTTTGTACAAAAAAATTCATCGACGAAAGAAATGGTATCAAAATGATTTACAAGATGTGTGAAGTGAATATATTGTCAAAGACGATTTACGTAAAAATGAAACAATAGCAGCACCGGAAAGAGAAGCAATTCAAAAAGTAGTTGCAGATTTAAAATCAACTTCAGAGTCACTTTTTCAAACTCAAAAAAGAGAATTACGCTGAAGTGCAGTAGATCGGTTAGTTTTTACCAATGATTATCGTGATTTTGCTGCTACCGTTTGGCAAATTCAAGATGAATATGCATGTGCAGTTTGAATAAAAAATGAGTGTGATAGCGCACGAAAAAGTACTATTCAAGAGAGTCGGGAAAACACCAAATGAAGAACGAGTGATATTCAAAAATCAATGAAAATGTTTGCTGAAGCACGAGCTCGTTTGAGATGAACATTTGGTAAATGAGATCAAAAAGCACGTGATGCTGCTAAGCAAAGAGAAGAAGCATTATTAAATAGTGTTTACGGTGGAGATATTCCAGAAAAAAGTGCGTGGTGGAAAGTTGCTGATGCAGATGTTGATCTTAATATAGAAAATCAATCTCAAGATGTTATGGCCTTATGAAGATGGATAAAAAAATCATATAAATCAGTTAAATCAGTTTTTCAAAGACAAGAAGAAGTTTCAACTGCTCAATGAATCAGTAATTTACCACAAGAAGCATCGCAAAATGACCCAAATAAGTACGCTACCAAAGATGACAAAAAAGCAGCTATGGATCAGTATAAACAAGAAGTGATTACGACAAGATGGCAGGATCAAGAAATTGAATTACAATGAACATTTGCAGGACAAAAAAGAGATTGACAGACAGATTTAATAAGAAATGTGTTTACTGAAGTTTTAGTGATGCAACAAAGCCGAGAACAAGAATTGGTGTTTCAAGATGTAAGATCTGCGACCACCTTATTTCCTAAGTTGAGTGCATCAGTACGAAAAAATAAAAGATTATGGTGAGATAAAAACGAACCAGACGATAATGATCCATCAATCTATAATTCAGCATGAAAAATTTGTGAGTTACAGTGTAGTAATATACAATGAAAATGTCGATATCATACCAACTAAAATTTTACTCTTCCGTATTCGAGACAATGTCATCAATCGTACAATGATTACACAAATGAGTAGTGAGTATACTGATTCTTACAAGTTTTTTTGTTGTTCCTGGTTTTACACAAGAATTGAAGCCTTCATTGACTGAGATTTATGACAAGACAATCTGAACAGTAACTGAAGAAGGAAAGACGATTGTTGATAAATTGATCAACCAACAAGAAACAAAGAAAATGAAAAGATCACTTATTTTACATTACTGTGATACGCTTTTTCACAAAGAACATGCAAAAGACGGAAATTCCACACTCATTTCATACGCTGATTATCTCTATGATCCGAGACAGTCGCTTTTTGTTTATTCATTGTGTGTCAATATAGATGAATTAAGCAATGGTCGTAAAATATTGGATGAAAAATATGTTTATAGAAACTATAAACGTGAATTTGATACAATTAGTTATACACCACTGTGAGCTTCACTAAAAATGAATGATTACATCAAAGAAGATGTAGATTTTAATGTTGATATATGGCAGATACCACGTCAAAGTTCGCTTGATGCTGATTTCGCCTATAGTGATTGTAATCCAACAACATCAATGCAACCTTGTAATTTTGCCACATTTTTGCCAAAGATATTTTCTACCGTTATGAATGAATATAGTAATATGAAACTATGAAGTGTGTATTGATACCAACAATTAGCTGTAGAAGATGTAGAGCAGTTGTGAAACAATCAAGATCCAGCAATTAAAGCAGCAGTAGAACAATTTGCTAGGACGTATTTTGGTAGCGAGGCATACGATAAAGCCTGAAAACCAATATGAGATGATAATGTGCCTTGTAATAATCCAAATATTACGTATTTGGATCCGACTGATCCGACGTGAGAATCTGTACATTGTTCACATCCCAGAGCATATGAATTTGTCGCAAATACCTTAAAGTGAGCGAAAAGATTGATCGATAAAACAAAACTTATTGATGCAAAAAAAGTGATGAGCGAAGAGTGTAAGTGAAATGAAAGGGATCTATTATTGATGAGATGTTCATTTTCTACGTATGGTGATGTTTCTTTTGCGTCTGATATGAAATCATTTTCAAATCTTTTATTGAATGAATTAATGTGGTATAACCTTTTTGTAACGTATTACACTCAAGCAATACTTCATGATCCTGTTTATCATCCACTTACTATCTGAAGTACTGATTTTGCGTACCAATTGTGAGTAAAAGAGTATACAACGCTACAGTATGAACAATGACTTGCCAAACAATCTATCAGTCAAATGGTACGCATGATTCATCAAATTGCAACAAACTTCCCAATACATGTTTGAATGATTGCCTATCATGAAGATGTTCTTAACTTAAGAAAAACAATAACAAAATCATATACTCCATTTCATCAGTTAGCGTATAAGCGAAGAAATGTTCAAGCATGTATGGATTAAAAAAACCTATTTATTCACTTTTAGTAATGAGCTGAAAAAAACTATTATTATTTCTTCTGTTAGTGCTTGTACCTTGTGTATCATTTTTTTCATATACTCGCGCAACATTAATTGATATGAGAGACATGTTACACACACGATACAAAGAAAATGAAAATAAATGATCATTGAAAGAATTTCCAAAATGAATTGTAGAAGGAAATTTGTATGAAAAAGCATATTCGATGGCACAATTACAAGTCGCAGAACCAGCATTGAAAGCGCTTGATCTTACTTATAACCTTATTAAAGATCGTTGTTGATGAGAAAATATACAAGCACGTGACATTACAGCAGTATTTTCAAGATCAAATTTTTGAAAACAATTTCGTATGATGCTAGATGCAAGAGATATGACGAGTAGTGTTCAAGATGGGGCATTTATTCCAAGTTGTATGGCAGTATATACCTGTTATAATAAAGAAGAATTGGAAGCTAAATGAGCTATATTAAAAGATCTAAAATATTCTGATGAAGCTTTTTGGTCATGTTCCAATACAGTAGAAGGTATTTTTAATGTGATGTATCAAAGAACAACAGTATTGGATACGATGAAGACAATTAATTATTGAGATGATTTTTTGTACAATGCAAAAGCAGAAGATGGGCCGTTTGATTTATTACTTGATGTACAAGCTATTGGTGATATATTGTTTACACAAAATGATTGACCATCTCAAGTGAGTTTTTATGATTCAAAACCAACATCATCATATGTTAACAATGATCCAAAAGCGCTCTCATGATTTAGTAGTTTAGATCCTAGTACGCAAAAACGTTTGGACCGTCTACCGGTTACCAATAGTATTGCTCCATCAGTGCCAGAAAAGACTACTGGTACTTTCCCACAAAATACTAAATGACCTATTGCCAAAGAGGGCAGTAAAACAGAGCAATTAAAACCACAAGAATCACCATTACTTGCTCAGAATCTTGAAGAAGCTGGGACTCCTCAATTACAAAATCAACTTTGTGAACCACTTCCTACACCAGAAAAAAAACAGCCTGATATGTTGGATCTCGCTGAAAAAGAAAATGAACAAACTAATACTTATAACAAAGAGATTGATCTCAATGAACAAGTTGCTTTATTATTATGATCTACTATTTCCGCTGAAGAAGAGGAGAAAATTTGAATTTTGCCTCGTTGAAAACCGTCAGGTGATACATGACCTACTGAACCACCCGTTAGTGATGAAGCAAAAGATATAGTGCAAGAAATACTTGATTTACCATGAGATTCATTGGAAGCAATGAAAAAAAAGATTATGTCTTGTGTTGAACAGTTCACTGATGAAAATCCACAAGCTTGGTGAAAGATACTTTGGAAATCTATGACGCAACCTACTGAATTTACCCAATGTGTGCTCTGAAATTTGTGTCAAGAAATGGGCGATCAATCATGAAGAGGAATATATTCAATTAGAATTTGCAAAGAATTACAAAAACCTTGATGACTTGTTCGTCAACAGTCTATTAAATCGGTTGAAGAAGTAATTGATGAAATGAATAATGTATGTACTACATTGAGACAAAGCGGTGCATTACTAGAGCATAACAAGACAAAAGACCATATGGAAGATAAAATGATGCGTATTAAGTTTGCAGATAAATTTTCTTTTGGTGTTTCTGTTTTCTTTAAATGAGCCCGTGACAAAAAAGATCCTGCTGTGGAAAGACAACTTGCAGCACAAGAACGTTCTTATCTTGAAGAAGCACATCTTGGTATTACTGACGATTTAACGTTCGTGGATGAGAGGAATAGATATCTCATATTACAACCTTCTGGATCTGCTTGAAGTAGAAATTGATTAGCAGTAGCAACAACCGTTGGTCAAACAAATCAATTCAGATTTGAACAGGTTGCAAAATTTTCTGATGCTTTGCAAACAATATGAACAGCGTGATTAACAGCAAATCCAATCGCAAAAACATATCAACTCGATGCTAATGCAACAACTATAGACAATGTGGCGACGTTTATCGAAGATAATATCAGTCTTCGAGCAACAGCAAATCAAATGACTGATTCTATGAACAAAAAGCGAGAAGCAGCGCTGAGTTTATACCAAGCAAGTCCAAATTAACTTTTTCTTTTTTCATGCATTATATTGACGCTCATACTCATCTCAATTCTGACGAACTGTTTCCTACTTGGAAAGAGCATCTTCAATCATTCATCACGATGTGATGAGTTGGATTGTTGAATGTGTGAGTCGATCATGAACGGAATAAAAGATGATTGGAAATTGCTGAACAATCAATTGTGCTTTTTGGTGAACAATGTATGGTAAAAGCAACAATTTGATGACATCCTAGTTTGGTCAGTTATTGAACGATTCGTTCGCAAGAGCACATTGAAATATTTATGAAACAACTAGAAGAAGATTTGAATGCAAACAGCAAACATGTGGTTGCAATTGGTGAATGTGGTATCGATGCTCATTATCCTGGATGGTGAAAAGAACATTTACTGTTACAACAATCATTATTTTATGCGCAAGTTGCTTTGGCTGCAAAATATGAATTACCTGTAGTAATTCATAGTAGGGATGCGTTTCCAGAAACGATAGAAGTGTTACAAGCGTTTCCTTATTTACCTGTCTATATGCATTGTTGGTGATATGGTGTGCATGAACTTGAACAATTGATCAAGACCTTTCGTTCATTACGAGTCTGATTTTGTGGCAATACTACCTATCCAAAAGCTACTGAACTTCGTGAGAGTTTAGATTTTTTGATTCAACAAGA
>CAZIUS010000033.1:0-4813 GCA_964542385.1 uncultured Candidatus Peribacteria bacterium | reverse complement strand
TTGTTAATAACGCGTGTGGATTATTATTGGAAACTGATGCGCCTTGGCTTACCGTACAAGCCAAAAGATGACAGCTAAATATGCCATCGTATATACCAGAATTGTATGCGTTTGTTGCACAGCATTTATGATGGTCAGAAGAGCATTTATCAAACCGTGTTATGAATGATTTTAGTAGATTGTGTAGAAATTATTAAGTAGTTTCTCATCAATACATTTCAATTTTATTATCTGAACTATCTTTTCAGTTAGTAAACAACCGATTCAATAATTTACGAGCGTCTTTATTTTTTGTATCATCAGATCGTATTTTATTGATATCTTCAGCGCTAAGACTACTCAAAGCAGTGCTATTGATATTTGAGTTATTTAATATCTTTCTGTTTTCTGGTGTTAAATTTTTTGCATTATTAGAAAGCCATGTTTTAACAATGTCTTTTGCGTCGGTTGCATTGATTTTTCACGTTTTTAATTTGGCGGTGATTTCTTTTTGTAGGTCATCTAATTGCGTGTTGGATCTTTGAGCAAGTTCTTTGAGTTTTCATATTTCTTGTATTTTTACCGTTCAATCACCTAATTTTAACCTATCCATTATATCATCTTGTTGTTTGCTTTTTATATTATTAATTGCTCTATCTAATCAGAATCATTCTTTTGCCATTTTATTTAACGTTCATATTCATACTGCGCCTGATGATCATGGAAGACCAATAATAGGTAGAGCTCACACTATATCTTCAGTACTATCAGTAATATTTTTTGCAAGTCATGCAGTGAGTTCTGAGAAACTAAATCATACTTTCAATAATGACCATAACAAAATTACAACGAATCATGCTAAAATCAACTCTCCAGCAACTCATCATAATGTATCTCATAGTTGTGATAATGATGCTGTTAAGGTAACATCAAACAGTCCATCTCATATTGGAACAACATCACCTTGTTTAATTGTTGCAGAAAGTGAACCATCCTGTAATGGATCGCCTTGTTTTTGGCTTACGCATAAATTAAAAATACTTGTTAGCTCGATGACGAGAATTAATCAAACCGAGAGCATACCAATAA
This sequence comes from uncultured Candidatus Peribacteria bacterium, assembly GCA_964542385.1. Lineage (GTDB taxonomy): Bacteria > Patescibacteriota > Gracilibacteria > Absconditabacterales > Absconditicoccaceae > CAYLWY01. Next base: position 3,745 of record CAZIUS010000033.1, on the reverse strand, counting down.
CAGCAACTGGTTGTAATATAAGGCCTAGGATATTTTTCCAATCTATATATTTTTGGAGTCAGTCACTGATTTTTACATCAAAAACGTTCATTAAGACGATGAATGGAGAGAAGACTATTCGAATCCGGAGATAAACGACTCTGATAATATTGACTATAACCAAGATAAACAAAGGAACTATAAGCATAATGGCCATTATTGCTTTTACAGCAACAATAATGAAAGCTGCTGAATTGATACGGTTTGCATTCGCTTCAGATGATCATTCAGGTAAAAATACCATATCAAAAAATGACAAGACAGAACTACCAAAAAAGGTAAGTGGTCAGGCAACATTTGATCCATCTGGTGCAATCTCTGCCCATGTTATTGGTTTGCGATTTGCTTTTTCACTTAACAATACCGGATCTACCGTTAAATCTGATTTTACATCAATCTTTTTTGGGATACTAAAACACTGTTGCTTCTTGACGGTTCGATTCTGTGCATAGATTTGACTTGGAATACTAGCAACAGCACTCGTAAAGACAATTGAAAGATCAACTGCAGCAGCTATCATCCATCGCGATCATCCGATGAGAAATCACGCAATTATGGTATTTTTAATAAGATCTGCCATTCATGATTTCGCTTCTTTGTCATTGAATCGAATATAAAGGATTGATCCTAAAAAATAGAATCCCAGTGCAAAGTACGCAAACGTTCTGATAATTTGCCAAAATTTAAATAAGTAGTTTGCTAGATAGAATGAGTCACCATAAATAAAATAATTTGTCATAAATTTTCAAGCAAACGACGCAGGAATGACCCAGATCCATGAAGCGACAGCGATTATTTTTTGAAGGAGATCGATAGTTGCGGCTTCTTTGAGTAATGCTTCTTCTCATGGAAGTCCTGCTGCAAAAATGAGTGTAGGAATAAACAAACAACATAAAACAAGAACTCGTTTGGTTTTTTTTCTGAAGAATGTTGTTAGTTGCTTTATTCAACGCATAAACACAGTAGTGTAAAAATAAAGATGTTATGTTATGGATTATTATTTGGTGTAGGAGTTGTTGGTGGAGTTGTTGGTACAAAAGTGTATCATGATCAATCTGTATTTCGTTTAATTTTTCAATCAGCAATATCTCTATCAATCTTTTCATTTAAGACCTTAAATAGAGGCATTTCATCTGAAAGAGTAAATTTCTTATTGATTAACTCATTATATGTAGCTACATCTTTACTCGTTATATTTTGTTGTTTTTTTACATCTATTGTTCGTGATTTTGTTTGATTATTTTTTAATTTTTGACCAGTACTATCATATTCAAACATAGTTATTTTGTCTTCATATTGATATCATCTGATATTTGTGGTAGTATTGTTGATCTTTTTTCATCCTAGAGTGAGTAATCATTTTTCCATCATCTTTGGTGTTCTTTCATCTTTACTGCTTCTTTGATCCCAAGTTCATATGAATGCATCATATCAATTTAAATCTCATTTATTGTTAGCTGGGTTCTCATGCATATATTTTACAAAATATTTATTTTCTAATGCATCTTCCCAACTTTTTATACCTGCAAGTGAATTTTTCACTTCTTGATTTTCTCAAAGTTTTTTGCCTGGATTGTTAGGATCATCTTTTGTATCAAACCATGTTTGTGCTTGATTTGCATACGTTTTTGCAGCTGATTTATAGTCAGTAAAATCAGTTCAAGGTTCAATGGTTGCTTTATTGATTCATGCTTGGACATTAGACGTTACGCCGGATGGTGTTTTTGCTGCTTCTTCATAGTTATTATTTATTTTTCTAACATCTCAATCAAAGGTTTTCTTTATTGTATCATTGATGATATTTCTTTGATCTTCTTGTGCTGCACCTACAAGTTTATTTTTTATTTGACCTGGAGCATCTTTGAGTGCATCGATTCAGACAGACTTACCGTTGCCCAAAGGTATAATTGGCACAGCTCAAGCCAAACTTTTTGCAGTGCTTTCAATAGTATCAACAACTCATTTCGTAAATTCACTGCTTTTTAGTGCGGCAAATACAACCATTCGCATCAATGCAATTCACAATCAATTCAATCAAAGTCGTGAAAGAATGTTTCAAATATCTGCTCACGTTCTTCTCAATGATTCAGCAAGATTGATCTGGAACGAACCAAAATCATACATTGTTCATTCTAGGGTATCAGTTCTATCATATCATAATGCTGTTATAGTATCATTTCGACAACCATCGGTCGTCTGCATTGCTTTTTCAGGTTTTCAGACATTTTGTTCAATAAGTGGTAGATTATGTAACAAAGTAAGGAATATAATACTTATACTGAGCGCAAAGGTAGTAATTGCTGGGAGTAAAATAAGCTTGACGACTTCTGCTGCATTGAACATATTTTTGATTGAACTATCTATCTTTCACGAGACAGCTTCTCATCGTTCAAGAGTCATAACAAGTACTATCATAGGAGAAAAAATAATAATCATCCATAAATAAATTACTCTTATGAGCATAACGACAGCAAATGCGATAAGTGGTACGATCAATGCTCAAATGGTAATTAATTTTAACATCAAGGTGAGTCAGATCTGTTTTAGACTTCATGAAGTACTCGTAACTCACATATCTGCAACATTAATAATTGATGTATACATAGCAAAGAGCGGTCCAGTGTAATACCTTGATCTGGTAATGAGATCGTTGATCTGTGCACATTGATCTATTCAGTAATCCCTTCATTCTACCATGAGTTCTTGTAATACTTCACATTTACCAATATTAGCTCAATAGTCATTTAAAATAAGTTTGTTGTTATAGACACAGTACTTATCTTGTATTTTTGTCGTATCAATTTTGGTGTCCTTTTTCCAGACATTTATAAAATCTTGTTTTCGTTTTTTTCGTGTTCATGGTTCAGTTTCAGAACCTTCAATGTATAATGATTGATTATCTATCCCACACATTATATAGTAAAGTGGATTTCATGCTGTTGAACCTCCTGTAGATCATGATTGCTTGTTTCATTCATTCTCATTATTTCATGTTAGTTTCGAATTTGCACCAGGGTAACAACTATAAATGACAGAGAAGTCAAACCTATCTGCTTTTTCAGCATTTGCGTCGTTTAAATTCAAATTTGCATGGGTTTTGAGATAATAGACATTTTCTCTAAAGGTTTCATCTCATTGTAATGCATGAATTGGAATACCTCATAACGAGACAGTAGCAATTGTAGAAATATCAATCAGTGATGCAATAATTGACCAACTGAAATTAATGAGTACTCATGCGATAAATACTTTTTTAATAAGTGCAAAATATCATGATTCGAGTTTGTTATTGAAAAACGCGGTAAGAATTTTCCACAAAAAATAAAATCATAACGCAAAGTTTGCAAATGTTCTAATGATATTCCAAAACTTAAAAAGTGCAGGGGTTAGAAAAAACGCTTCACCATAAACGAGAGAATTATCCATTGCTGCTCATGCTAAAGCAAGCATTGGTCGCATGATAAGGTATACTATTCTAAGTCGTCTTTCAGCTGATTGAGCAAATTCTTGCATGCCTCATAGGTCGTATTCAGCTTTTGCTGCATCAGGAAGCATTTCCAGTGCGAATACCATATCGCTCGTCAAAAAACTCACAGCAAGGAGTCAAATTACACAAAAACCAACAAAAAACCATTTTCTTCAGTTCATAGCACGTGAGGAAAAACAAAAATGTCTTCCTAAGTATACTAAGAATGCATAGAAAATG
>CAZIUS010000032.1:0-11681 GCA_964542385.1 uncultured Candidatus Peribacteria bacterium | reverse complement strand
ATCATGAACATCGCTCCCAAAACCTACTAAAGATCCATACGAAATCATGGTGCAGATCATCAATAATCAAGCCACCTTTTTTCTGAATACGTCCTGAGATGCATTACACAAAAGAGGCTACAGACTTGATCAGTGAGCGGCATCGTTGAAAGAAAATGTCGCAGCAGGACTTGTGCTGATGAGTGGTCGACGTCGACAACAACAAATGCGAGATCCGTGTTGTGGATCAGGGACAATCTGCATCGAAGCAGCAATGATTGCGAGAAATATTGCACCTGGACTATTGAGAGTGTACGCATTTGAACAGTTTATCAATTACGATGAAAGCGCTTTTAAAAAACTCTATGAAGAAGCACAAACAAAAAGCTATCCTGACAAATCGTTTGCTATTTTTGGTTCGGATATCGATCTCGAAATGCTTGAAAAATCACGTGCCAACGCTGAACGCGCTGGAGTAGCAGATACGATAACGTTTTTTGAACATAACGTTTTAAAAGATTCAAGATTTCAGATTTCAGATTCCAGAGATCAAATACAAGAAAATTCATCAATTAATGAAACATCATTTTCTCCACTTCAATCTACTTCCTCTCTATTTCCTTCTTCTTCCTCTCCTCTCATTATAATCACCAATCCACCATATGGAAAACGTCTTGTAGTAGAATGACTCAAGGATCTGTATCGTGCATTGATTAAAATGTGCAGCAATGATACGACGCATCTTACCTGTATCACTAGTTTTCCAGAATTTTCAAATCTTCTGAACGAACGTCGACCACGTAAAGACGTCAAAAACGGACAAGACGATGTTCACGTCCGGATGAAACCGAGAGGGTAAAAAAAATCGCTTATACACCTTAACACAGATTAATTCTTATTTTTTTTTCGCAATTACAAGATCAGTGATAATATTATAGACATGATGACGAATATTCCTATTTCAGTAATATTGCATGTATAATTCAGGTTCTATCCCTAAAACCTCCAAGTTATACTTCTTTTCTATAAATTCTCTTAATAAATAATGATATCATTTCAATTTCCAATAAAAGTTTTCTTCCTCATTTCATGAAAAAGTCAGTAATGGATACCGCTTTTCCAGATCATCCCATCTTCAATTGGAAGCAAATAATTCCACTAACTTACTTATAATTTGACTCTTAACATTTATATTACCCTCCATTTCAGAAACAGCAGAATATACTCTATCAAAATTATTACTGCGCCTTGCTACTTTCATAAGAATAATAGCTTTATCACGTATATCTGTAATTTGCTCTATATATTTTTCACATTGATCATATAATCAACGAGACAGTAAAAAATCACATTTCTTATATGGATCTGTAATATGTAAGAGTAAACTTTCAACATATTCTTCAGTATTTCTATTTTGGAGAACTGAAAAATCATATAAGGCGATTACTAGTTCCTTTCCCTCCAAAAATACATTGGCCTCATCAATACCCTTTAGAGAATTTTCATCCTGTCTCCATAAAAAATAAAGGTATTTTTGCACTAAACCCAAAATTTCTTTATTTTGTTCTTTTTGTGATAAAATATATTGTCTAAATAGTGAAAAAGACTTATCTTGATTTTTCAGATCAAGAAAGATGTATCACTCTTCTCACTCTCACACTAAGGACATATCTATAATATTTAATAATTGTATCAACTCATCTTGTGTATATGTTTTAATAGCGCTCTGAATAAATAATCTTTGAATATAATCGTATTCAATAGACTCATATGCTATATAATCTTCTTTATTTGTAGGATGTAAAATTCATTGTATTCAAGCAAAATCCTTTTTATGTATCAAATCAAATACACTCAGAAGACGAGGATACCGTTTAAACGTGTGTAAATCTTCCTTTGAATAATCCTTTGGTTCATCATTAATAAGACTCGTGTATGTATTTATAAGTTCGTCATATTCTCGATTATAAACAGATTCTCTAGTCAATCATGAATTTACTGCACGCTCTCTCAAATGAATATCTCATTTTATCTGCTTGTGCATCTGCTGAAGCACTCGATCTTTTTCAGGATAAGGATTATAATTATCCGCTTGTGAACTTATTTTCCATGCATCAGTAATATTATTTGCTCATTTTGCCTGATATGCTTGTTGTAAATATTCTCAATTAGAGTACAGTAATTTAAAACACTCATATGCTTTTTCCCTTTCTCAATAATGAAAATATCTATTAATAATACTATACATCTCACAGAATGACTCACTTGCCTGCATTTTCAATGCTTTACTACATTCATTTGTCAATTTCTCATGAAGTTCATTGATCTTACTTTGTAGTCATTCAGTGGTATTATAATTATCATGTAAATGATCAGGATAACTCATTGTATAAAACAAAATTATAAAACATTAAAACAATCTATATCACTTTTTAAAATTAAATCAAGTATACAATCATTAAATTACAACAATAACCGATTACATGTATCATTTCTCATACCAACACAACTGAAACTGTAATCTCAGTGCAAGAATTTAGAATTTTCTATATGCTCAAAAAAGCAGAGGTTACCACCTCTGCCTTCACAATAATAATAAATTTTTTCTTAATGCAGTTCAAACGTTTGTGTTTTTTGAGTTTCAAAAAACTTTTCGTACAACCGTTCTCCAAGTAATTTGGCTCTCTCAAGACCTTCAGACTGCGTTCTGAGAAATTCAGGCAAACTTTCAGGCCCATACAGTCCGCTTGCAATACCAACGGTTACTGCTGCGAGCGAATCAATGTCACCACCAAGTTCAATACTGAACTTGAGTGCCTCAAATGCACTTTTTGCATGTTTCAAAACATAAATCACCGCATATGCGGTCCTGAGTGATGCACAGGGAAGTCCATTCATTACTGGTTTATTCAACGTGGGTTGAGGTCCTAGTAGTGTTACATAATCCTTTTCACTCATTTGTAAAGGATGTGGTAATGCATCGATCATTTCTAATGCTTTGGTATCGATCCATGTGCCATACTCTTTCAAATATGGAATCAACCCTTCTCTTGTTCCTTCACGTCTCAAGAGATAATCACCTGTAGCTACAACGAGTACGGCAGATTCAATCCCACGGATATTTTCATGCGTACTGATTGCATTGATCACTGCATACTCATAATGCCGCTCTTGTGGGGCAAAGATAATCGGCACACAACGCATTACAGGTGCGTTTCCAGGATCCAACCTTGTCCTTTGACTCGTGCGAACTTCTTGAATTGTTTTTTGCCCCTCATACCAATCCTTAATACTTCCATGCCCTTGACGACCAAAACCTTTTTTCTGTTTGTCACGGTCGTATTCATCTTTGAATTTCCTTATTAATAAATCAGTAGTAAAGCGTTGTCCAGATGACATCTTCATTTCTGTAGCAAGCAGAGCTTCAGTAATACCAAATGATTGTTCGGCATCATCTGAATAGAATCCTAGTTCTACATTCAGTCCATGCTTTCCCGTTCGCCAGTTATGAAACTGGTCGTACGTTATTTCCTGAATGATTTTGTTGCGGTCAGAAAACTCTAGACCAAAACCAAAAGCATCGCCTCTGCAAATCCCTTGCATTACGTTAATAATTGTTTGTTTGTTCATATATTCTATTTTTATTTCAATTATCTATACATATTATTTATTATTAAGCAATTAATAAATTAATATTATTTACAAAAAATATTGACAAATAATACTAATTAAATATAAAAACTATATTTATACAGATAAAAAAGATAACTATGTATCACATACCAAACTCGTTACACCTTCAAAAAGAAATTCCACTCGATACAGTATCACTCCATCGAATTAATCTTTTTTGAATACAAAAAACAATACAAGATAGAATTCACACGCTTTTAAATATAAATAAGAGCGTCTTCGTTGAAGATTGTTCCTATATTGAAGAGATACTCATATTAGCAACTAAAGTTTCTTATATTCCTCATTGACAAACAATTCTAGCAGATGCTCCAAAAGAATATATGGAAGATCAGCTTACCAAACATATGTTGAATACACACTCTACAATTCATCATATCATTTTCCAGAATCAAATAATTTGATGACATCCTAGTGAGGAAACAAATATCATTAAAATGGAACAATGATTACATACCTCATTTCATCAACTCCTCGATCAAAAAAATCTATATCCACACCGTCACCTTTCAAAAATATTTCGTCATGAAAAAGATGTATTTGTACCATGATGGCGAGAAAAATTACTAGAAATAGAAAATCGCATTGAAACTATTTTCCATAGAGATCCTTTTTCAGTATATAAGCAAGAATGTTTCAATCATAAGTTTCGTAGAAAAATTGCTTAGCAGGAAGTATAACAATAAAAACGCTTGCATCCACAAGTATTTTTTAGATTGTATATAAGTAAGCATAGTTTCGAACTTAATACAATCAATCATCTTTTAGAAATTAAGTAAAAAATGTAATCGTTTTCTGAGCGAGTTAATTGTCTCCATATAGCTAGTATGGTCAATAAATACAATTATAGTAAATTCACTTTGTTTTTAGAGAAATATATGGTGAATTTATAAAAAATTGCCATTTTGCTTAATTCAAATGCAATTTTCTATATTCAACTACTCTAAACTATTATTTATTTTTTTCTTTCAAAAACAACGACTTCGTGATCAATGATTGATTTTTTTATATTATTTCAAATATCGCTTCACCATATATCTGTGAAAACCTTTTTAGCAATATTTTTATTTGGAAACACAAACTCAGTACGAAACGTTTTTAATCTTTTAAATCATTGGTTTTCCAATCGACTATGAAATCTTTCTGTTTGGTTTGGTAGTGTAAGATGTTTATTTCTTATTTTTTCAAACTCAGAATCTATACCATTATCAATACAATAAAAAGATCATCAAGTTTTAATATTTTTCATAACATTTTGTAAACATTGTTCTCTTTTATATTCGTCTCATATTGTTCACAACATCCAACAACAAATAACATTATCAACAACCTTATGCGTTAAATGAAATTTTTTAGTAGCATCATGAATCATTCGATCAATATTCTTAGCATTTATTTTTTCTTTTGCATAAGATATTTGTGAATGCGAGATATCAAGTGCATAGACATATTGTGCAATATTACTCAATAATTGTGTATATTTTCCTGTTCCACATCATAAATCTAACACTACATTATCTGTTCAGATAACATCTTTAATAAAATCGTTAACAAATCATTTATTATCTTCACACAGCGAGAAATAATCATATAGTTCACTGGTGTTATAACAAGACGCATCTTGCATAAGTCAACTAGTTTTCATTACGAATTATTATTAGTAATAAAACATACTATATCTTTTTTTCATCATCAGCACATTGACTCAATCTCATGTTCTTGATATCAATCATGAGTAAAGATTTTATTTCTTTTCATGATATCATCAATTTCCGATCTTTTTTGTAAGGAATGACTATCATAAACATATCATATTTGCAACACTCAACCATTTCTATGTAAACAAAGCGCTATATTATTAACAATATATTCATAATATCGTTGTAATGAACTTACATAATCAGATATATTAGAAAGAAAAATCGCATTAAATTTGTTGTCTAACAGATCTTGTTTTGTTTCATTAGACATTGTAAAAATATTGCTTAAATGCCAATTCACAATTGATTTTTTAAGATTATCTTTCATTTTCTCATAATGATACTCATCACATAAATATTTATTAGCCAAAATTGTTGTATGTAAATTTTCGTAAGGAGTACGAAACAGACTACTATTTCTTAACTCAATTCATTGATTATTACATAATTTATATGCAGAATCCCAAAAAAATTGTGAAGGAATATCAAGCGATCAACGAAGTGTTTGAAAAGTCTTTAAATGCATTGTTTTTTTTGTATTAGTTATCACCAGAAAATCCATAAAATCTTGATACGTCAAACACTCTATTGCTGCGCGTTTCAGAGTATAATAGTAATAGGCAAAATTATTAACTTCAAGAACATCAAACTCCTTTCATCAATATAATAATAAATTAAAGATATGATCACTGGATCATCAAATAGTCAATATTTTTTCTCAAATCGATCAAACTATTTCTAAATATCAAGCAATATTTTCTGTTGTAAACGGGTATATCTGATGATACGAACCAAATTTTTCACCAGTCCATGAAGCATCTCGTCATTTTTCTATAACATTTTTTCACCATTCCTTTATTTTTATTATTTTTTTAACCAATTCTATTTGATTTTTGGGACATCACTGAACTCAATATTGTGCTAATTCAAAAATAAGTTGTTTATAATTCATAATTTGACTTTGATGCATGATTTCTTTAAAAGAAGACACATTTAATCATTTTTGTGAAATATACTGTGGTAAATATTCTGCAATCCAGGTACAAGGAGAAATTTGTCATTTATGATTAATAGACAAAAACTTGTCACATCATGGGCACATCTTTGAACATGTAACATTTTTTTGTTCTTTATCTCAAAATGAATACTTAATAGTGATTAATCAATGATATCTTTCTTGAAGAGAAGTAATTTCAATTCAACACTCTTCAGCAGATCTTGTAGCTAATAATGGTGATTTTTGATCATGCCTCATTCTTCAGACAGGTTCCATAAAAGAAAAAATTACCTCATCTGATCAAAGTGAAATTACAAAATCAATTATTTCAGAAAGCATATATTCATTACTCCTATGCAAAACAGTTCATATTCTTACATACCATCAATACTTTTTAAACAATTTAATCCCTCTCACTGTAGGTAAAAACGTTCACTTTCATCTTACCATCTCTTGCATTTCCTTCGTACATCCATCCAAACTTATATGTATGTATTCAATATTTGCACCCTGTATTTTTTTAATAACTGATTCTGTTATAAGCGATGCATTTGTTGAGATGTCAATTTTATATCATAATTGAGAAGCAAAATGAATTATTTCTGGCAGGTCTTTTCTTACAAATGGTTCGCCTCAAGTAATTTTTAGATATCTATACCCATTTTCATACATCTCTTGTAAAGCTCAAATAATTGATTCAGTAGGTAATTCATCAATAGGATCCTTCCAATGTGAGCTAAAAATACAATATGAACACTCATAATTGCACGCATTTGTAACCTCCCAAATAACTCTTGCTCAATCCTTTTTGATTGAAAACAAGCAAAAATCATATTCATTACGTTTTATTTTCATCACGTCTTATACAAATCTAAAAATGAATTAGCAGCAAATATAAAATCAGATGATCATTCTACATTAAACAACTGTTTTATTTTCTTTATATATTGTTTCTTATAACATGTATTTGTATACATTATTCTTAAACAACGTTGTTCATATGATAAATCTCATTCATTAAGTCTTTGATATTGTATCTGATCAATAGTTTTTATCACTATAACTTTACATCACACAATGTCCCCCATATTATCTGGAATAAGCATTGCTCGTTCTATAAGAATAAGATCACAGTCATTATAAAGTCAAGCAATTTCTTCAATTATTTTAGATTTAATCGAAGGAAGAATTATAGTTTTATATTTATTCTTTACTGTTTTATTGGTCATTAAAGATAAAAGAAAAGCACTATTATTAATAATTCATTGTTGATTCATTACATTTCTCCTTATTGTATCTATATCTACAATTCCTATTCTCAATCATCTCATTTTTCAAACTGTAATTACTGTTTGGCAAAATGTTGATTTACCTGTTGCAATTCATCACATTACTCATCGAATCTTTTTAGTGTCTATACTATTCATTACCATCAAATTCAATACTTTAAAGGACATAAAGAAACAATAGATTCTCCATTATATTGAGTAGTATCAAAAATTGCATTATCATGGATATCTTTCACTAATATATATTGCATATTTTGTAATTGTCATAGTAAGTAATCAACTTTCATATTAAACCTAGTATCTGACATCGCATGAAATGTATAGTTTGACTTTCAATGATGAATATACTGTATAGGAAAATTTTCTTTATTTACTGATTCTCAATACTTTTCATAATAAGAACTTCATAGTCTAACAGCTAAAAAGTGTAATCTAATTTCTTCTGTAGAAAGTGATGTAATCAGTTTACAAGTTTCATCCAAAATACTTTCATTTGTTCAAGGTAAATCAAGAATCCAACTCGTTCTAACTCTCAATCATATATCTCTTGTCTGACCAATAACAACAATAATTTTTGCTTGAGATAAGTTTTTCTTTATAGACTTTGACAACAACTCATTTGCGGTTTCTATTCAATAATGAATCCATCTAAATCATGCTTGATACATATGATTCATAAGAGTATAATTAAAATTATGTATAGTCGACAAACAGCCTAAACTCACATGAATATTTCTTTTTATTATTTCATCACATATATCTCTCATTCTTTTTTGATCAAAAGGAGCATTATCATCTAAAAACAATATCTTCTTAGCTCACACATTTTCAACTAAATACTGTATTTCATCAACTACTAGTAGTGGAGAACGTCCTTGCCATTTCCCTCGAAATCAAGGGACATGACAAAACTCACATCTCATAGGACATCAACGTGATGACAATATAGTTCTTACGTCAATATACTTATCTAAATCGCAAAAATCACGTTTTGCAATTGGCAACAAGTTAATATCGAATGATTGCTTTTTTATGTCTCAACAAATAATTCACTCATTTAAATAACTAATATTCTTAATATCCTTTAAGAAATGAGGAGTCCAGGAAACACAAGAAAGTAACTTAGATAAAGGTTCTTCCATGTCAAAATGAATTACTACATCAACTCAAGAACAGTCAAATAAAAAATTTTTAGGATAATACGTTGCCATTTTTCATCATACTATAACTTTTTTACCAGCATCAGAAAACAAACGTCATATTTTAATAATCTGTTCTTGAGTATGATGCGTATGTAATGGAATATGATAATCAAAAACCATAATTACAATGGTAATGTTATCATATTTTCTTAAGTCTAAATCTGATGCTCCTATTGTCATCACATCCATGTCTAAAAAATCTACTGAATGTCAAATTGATTGAATATATGATCATATTTGTATAATATCAATTGGTTCAATTAGAATACTCTTATCTGTAAAAGGCAAATTTGGAGGATTAATAAGCAGTACATTCATATGTAATTAACATAAGTCATAAAAAGTCAATTTAATATTTATAAATTTAACACATAAAGTGTTGACTTTGAAATAATTTTATTTACTTATATATTATTTACTCTTTATTGCAAGTCTATGTCTAATATTTCTGAAAATGAATTGATATGAAAAGTAGATTTTCTCTATAATCAATTTAATAGTAGCTGAGAAACTACTATTACTCCATCTATAATAACCTTACAAGATGATATAAGAAAAATCGATATTGAAATTAATGAATGATTGATTTCGTATCTAGAATTATTGAATAAAATTATTTTTTGAGAAGATAATGATTCACATAGTATTCCAATCTCTATAAAAAAACAACTCATCCCTTTTTCAAATCAAGAATCATTAGATATTATTAAAACTCAAAATATTCTTAAATCAAATCCATCTCAATCTCTGAATCAAATTTTTGATACCATTAGCAAAGGTTTACAAAAAAAACAGGAAATAGAAAATAAAATTAGAATATGATTAAAACCAATAGAAGAAAAACAAACAACACTTAAAATGATAATAACGATAAAAGAATCATTAATATCTTTACAAACAGAAAATCAAAAGTACTTGAGTGAAAACAAAAAGTACTTAAGTGAAAATCGTTCACTTCAGAATCAAATCGACAGCTTTAAAAGAGAAATTAACAACTTAGAAGATAGATTAAGAAGACAAAAAAATTCATCTTTCTCTTCTCAAAAATCAAACAATAGCACATATAGTTCAGAATCATCTCATAATAATAATTCTTACCGCGATTGAGAATAATGTCTTTGATGTCTCATATAAATCAACTCCACACTAACCAAAAGCTATTATTAAAAGAGCTTATTTTGCGTTGAGTTAGTGTGAATGATGTTAATGTAAGCAATGAATATGTCTGTACTGATTATCATGGTCATCATGAATTTATCTTTGATAGATACACGTCAATTATTCCATATAATTATGTTATCCTCTTTTCTGATAAACATCTTACAAAAAAAGTATTAGACTCATTGTGATTTTCATGTCCTATAGGAAATGGATTTTTTCCAAATGAAATCGAACCTATTATGAATTTTGCTAAAACTAAACTATCTCCACCATTTGTTATAAAACCAAATGAATGATCTCATTGAACATGAGTCATTATGAATATATTTTCTTATAGTGAATTATTAAACTGTATACAAACACTTGATAATCATAAACAATATATACTTGAAGAACAATTTCCATGAAAAGAATATAGAATTTTTGTGACAAAAAATTGAAAATATGCTGTTTTAGAACGCGAACCAGCATATATTATTTGAGATTGAATACATACTATTGAAGAAATAGCAAAAAATATATCTCGTGAACGTGATCCTTCAAGCACATCTTTATGTCCAATTATTATTAATCAAGCATATTTGCAAAAACAAAACCTTACACTACAAAATATTGTATGAATCAAACAGAAAGTCTATGTTCAAGAAGTTTCTAACATTGCGCGCTGATGAGTTTGTAAAAATGTTACCAATATTATTCATGATAGTTATATTGATTTATCAATTTGACTATTAAAACATTTCCCATGACTACCCTATATTTGAATTGACCTCATTACAGATGATATTTCCTCACAAGCCTCACCTGAAAAATATGTTATCATAGAATGTAACACCCAACCTTGAATTAAAATGCATGCAATGCCTTGAGAGTGAATATCGATTAATATTGCGTCATATATTGCAGATTTAATCTATCCAGAAACTATTTTAAGTACTGAGAAAAGAAAATTGCATAGAAAAACGTTTGAATCACTCAAGCGTTTTTAAAGTGTACAATTAAAAGACAACTATGCAGTTTTTTCTTCAATTTTTTCTACTATTTCTTTTGCTTCGTCAATAACTTCATCTGCTTTATCCAAAGCTTCATTTGCAATATCTATAACTTTTTCTCATGCATTACTTCCTGCTGTTTCGATAACATTATCAACTTTATCAACCATAGTATGTGTCTTTTCTATGAGATTATCAGCTTTATCAGCTACATCACCAATCATCTCTTTTGCCTTACCAATCATGTCTGTTGCTCAAGCAACAGCTCCTGCTCAAACTTTTGCAGCTCCTGTTTTAATATCTTTCATTCCATCGCTCATAGTTGCACTTGCACAACTTCCTCAAGAACAACATGATCCATCAGTACACGTTTTACACGCAGCACATGTACAGAAACATCGTGCTCCTCTTCCCCATACCAATATTGATGCAGCTATCACAAAAAATACCCATGCCAATACTGTGTCTGGTGTCGTCCATCACAATGAATTTAATGCGAAAATCATAATAACAACAGTTAATCATGCACCGATTTTAGTAAGTTTACAACATCCAGAAACCAGAAACAATCACGCAATAATTTCACCCAACGTTGCAATCCAAAACCATGTACGCTTAATTATAATTCAAAATGCACCACCAATGAATATAAGTGAGATTGCTTATTT
>CAZIUS010000031.1:5286-11683 GCA_964542385.1 uncultured Candidatus Peribacteria bacterium | reverse complement strand
GACCAGAACATACTGAACAAACGCCAACAGACCGAGTTTTGGGGAAATATACTCCTGAACAAATCGAAGTACTCAAACAACAAAAGAAAGAAATACTCAGCAGAGTTGATGATTTTTTGAGGAATTCGTGATAAATGTCAACTCATAAAAACTTTTTTCTCCCCATCACTTGCACTTTATAAAAAAATAACTATACTTTTTATATTCACTCGACTTTCGTTATTGTCTTTTGTTCATTATCTGTATTTTCCCAACAGAACAAAACTATGACACCAAAGCTTTTTAGGGCCATTTTGATTTACAATGTTATACAACACTATACAAGAAGCGTACATGCACGCTTTTAAAAATAAAGAGACGTTATGAAAGGATATTTTAGGATATATGTTTGCGCAGCTCAAAAGTAAAAAAATCGATCTTCAAAGAGACCTCACCGATGAAGAAGTTATGCAAATGATCAAAAAAGAAATCAAAACGAGACAAGAATCAATTCATTATGCAACGCAAGCATGAAAAACTGAAGATGCAGAACTCGATAGACAAAAAATCGCACTTTTGGAACACTATTTACCAAAACAATTCACCGCTGAAGAACTCAAAAAACTAATTAGTGAAACGATAACTACACTTGGCATTACTGATTTAACCAAACAAAGAGGTCAACTCATAGGCGCTCTCATGAAAGAATATAGTGCACAAATTGACTGAAAATTATTGAATGATCTTATTTCTTCTCGACAATAATGATTAAATACCTTGTAGTAACCTTTCTATCAATTTGAGTATTATTCTCATACTGATTTGCACAAGAGCCATGAAACTGAGAAACGGCATGATGAGAAAAATGTACTTCTTGAGATATTATGCTCAATATTAGTATTCCTTTTGTAGGAAGATGTATCAAGAAAGATCCGGCAGCGAGAGAAACATCAGATGATAGATGAAATACTACTTCATGAAATGTTTTTCCAAAATTGATGGGATGATTGGTGAGATTATTAATGACAATTATTTATATTATTTGATTTCTGTGAATTTTAGTATGATGATTTATGATTTCCGCTTCAGGTGCTGATCCAGAATTAAAAACCAAGTGACGAAGCTTAATTAAAATGGTTATTTGATGACTTATTTTAGTTGGGTTATCAGGAATTATTTTGAACTTTATCAATCCAGACTTCTTCTCCACCGCAAGTGACACAAGACCATAATATTTTTACTTTTTATTACATTATTCTTTATGTATACGATTACACCACATTGATATCTGATACAAGATACCTATTTACTCACTGATACGCCACAACCAGACGTAATCAACTTATCACCTACCAAATGAGCGGCGATGAGATATGATCAAACGTTGCTTTCATTTATCGATTTTCCTGGCGAATATGACATACAAGACCACGGAATTGTTTGTTATGATGCTTGAGGATACTTACACTATCAACTCATCACGGAGGATGGGATTATTGTACTCATCCAAGATCCAGCATTACTAGAAAAAGAAACGATTGGTGAAGTTGAAACATGGTTATGTACATCAGAAAAAACAAAAGATGCAATCGAGCGTGACGAATTAGAATGAACGATTATCGTTATGGAATGAATGGATTTTACGTCTGAAGCGTAGTTTACATTACACCGTAAAAAGCAAAATACCATCCCCATCGGGCAAATCAATAATTTCGTATGCAATATTCTGTTCTTTCAGATATATCCATAATGCATCCATCTTGTTTTCATAGGCACGGACATCGTCAAGTACAATCGTTGCTCCTGAGGAACAAAATGGACGTATAGCGTGGATATAATCTGCATACTGAGATTTCATCCCGTCAATAAAAACAAAATCAAAGGGTTTATCCCAACTCAATTGTACATTAGTATTAAGTACATCTGAATGGTATAATTGAAGATTTCGACATTTCTGTTGTGTTCTTCGCCGACGTGCACGATGATACGTTGGATAAGAAATTTCATAAGAAACTACTTGACCTCATCGTGTTGAAACGGTCTTAGCAAAACGACATGAACTACTTCCTACAGCACTTCACACCTCTAGTATACGTCATGGACGACGTTGTAATACAAGTGATTCCAAAAACGTTCGTGTTGGTTCAGAAGCGACTGGGATATTGTGAGAACGAGCTCGTTGTGCGTATCATTCTGGTGACATGAGTAGAAAATGGGAGAAATGAAGAAATAGAGGAAATGTTGTAAATGTTGTAAATGTTCTTGCTCCTATTGCAACATCTTTAACCATTAAACCCTTTAACTTCTTACAACTTCTTACAACTCTTTACAACTTTTTACAACTTTTAAAATAATCAAATGACTGAACAAGTACAAGGAACCGTAAAATTTACGAAACCAACAAACAAACCAGTGACTAAAAAGAAATTTTATTCACAAAACCGTAACAGAACAGATTGACCCAAATTAACAATCAGTAAAAACGAAGAAGCAACAAAAAATGAGTTTGTTATCAAACCAAATGAAAAACCAGTAAGAATATGATCTCTTATGGGTCTTGAACAAGTATGACAATGTATGTTTATCGAATATGGTGACGATATGATTCTTGTAGATGCAGGAATGGAATTTGCATCAGATCAATCAACACTTGGAGCAGATTATATCGTTCCTGATGTAAGATACGTAAAAAACAACATCCATAAATTGAAATGAATTATTATTTCTCATGGCCATTTGGACCACATTTGAGGGCTCAGAGATATTCTTCCTGAATTAGCCTGTCCTATGATTTACACTACTCCATTGTCATTGGGTATTATCAAAAAACTCTTTGATGACAAAGCTGATGTAGCAAAAATTAAAGCAAAAATCATCGATCCAGACACGGATATTATCAAACTTGGTTGTTTTACTATCGAATTTGTTAGAGTAAATCACAATATTCCCGAGACCAACGCACAAGCCATCTATACACCAAAAGGCGTGATCTTCAACTCTTCGGATTTTAAATTTGATCATACACCTGCTATCGACAAACCTGCTGACCTGGCTAAAATTGCTAGAATATGAACTGAATGAGTAAAATTATATATCGGAGATAGTCTCGGTTGTCAAAAACAATGACGAGCAATTTCAGAAAAAGAAGTAGGTCATACGATCGAACGTATCGTAAAAGAGACTGATAGTAGAATCATTGTTGCAACGTTTGCTTCAAATGTATGACGTGTGATTCAGCTTATTAACTCTGCTATCAAATACAACAGAGTTGTTTTCCTTTCTGGAAGATCAATGATCAACAATGTAGAAATCTGTGAACATCTCGGTTATATCAATGTTCCAAAATGAACTATTCGTAAAATAAACAATGATATTGAAAATATGCCAGACGATAGAGTGCTTATTCTATGTACTGGTGCGCAATGAGAAGAATTCTCAGCACTTGCAAGAATGGCAAGAGGTGAACACGCACAAGTTACCTTAAAAAAATGAGATACCGTCCTTATGTCTTCTTCAACTATTCCGTGAAACGAACTCCAAGCATCATGAATGATGAATTCACTGGTTGCAAAATGAATCAACTTAGTAACCAATGATGCAATGGATATCCATGCTTCTGGACATGGAAATGCAGAAGACCATAAGCTGATGCTCACATTGGTAAAACCAGAGTTCTTTCTTCCTTTCTACATCGAAGCGATGCTTAGATACGAACATAGAAAACTCGGTCTCGCACAATGAATCCCAGACGAAAATATTCTTATGCCAAACGAAAATGGTTGTATTATTGAAATGTTTGATAATTGATGTCGTGTCAGTGAAGAAAAACTCGATCTTGATACCGTTTTGATCGATGGAAAATGAAAAGGACACTTGAGTGGTGAATACGTTATCAAAGCGCGCCAGATCATGGCACATGATGGTTGTGTTGTCCTCCTCTTCAAAGTCGATATGACGACCAATCAACTAATCTGAAACGTCCAGATCGAATCTAGATGATTTGTTTACTCTACTGAAGTAAGACAAATTCATACCGATGTGGTAGAATACGCAAGATCAAGTTACAATGACCTGCTGAAAAAAAGATTTGAAACCAAAGAAATAATGAGAACAATAAGAGATAATCTCGCTGAGTTCATGATGAAAAAAGTATGAAGAGAACCACTCGTTATTCCTATGTATGTCTACATCGGTAAAGATGGCGTCGCTATGAAAGAAATTTCTACTATCGATTGACCAGTAGATGCAACAGTAGCACAACAATATTCGTATGATGGAGAGGTAGAGAATAATAAATAAATTACTTACTACTCTACTATGAATCATACCTTTTCCAAGACTATGTATGAATCATTCATACAACAGCTTGATATAATCAATAAAGAAGAAAATCCGTGTCAGTTTGATGAACAATGAAAATGTATCGCATCAAGATTGTGAAAAATCTTATGAGATTCATGTTGTACAAAATCATGCTGAACTGTGTGTAGCAATCTATGAACCTGAGGTTGTACGACAACTAATATTTTGTGTAAAACATTTTTCTGTCTGACCGCGATGGAATGACTATCAAATCGTGCAAAGTTTCAAATTGATTATCTTCAAGATATTATTGGTTATCTTTTATGATGAGGGAGTGATTCAAAAATGAAAGCATTTTTTTACCAAGATGAAAAGATAATAAAAAAGAAACTGTTTCCTAAAAAATAATTAATTTTCAAATTATTCCATTTAAGAAAACTCGTTCATTTGTATTATTTCGTAAGGATAAAAATATCATAGATATTGATACTTTTCGTAATTTTTTCCTAAGTTTCCTTAATTTCTGTCATTTTATACTGTTGGAATTGATATATTATATTCTCTTTAAAAAACAGATAAATAACTTGACTTAATTTTGTCACAATACTACAAATAGTATCGTATATAATAATACATACGTACTTTTTTGATTTTTTATACAACCATGAGCCAACGAAAAAAACTAACAGCACCAATGTGGAAATATCCCAGAGAGGTAGTTCGAGCATTGATACGCTCACTTTTTTGGTGATTCTTTGGCATTATTATGGGATTTTTAATGAAAGATATCATTGACTGACTCATTTCTTGATTTTCACTTTATGATTTATGGCAACCATTACTTGTTATTATTTTATTACATGCATTCAAAGATTTATTTGGTCATTTTTTTAGAAATAACCAACTTCAATTAAAAAATCACATACAAAAAGACTTAAACGCAACCTATATGCAAAAGTTTTTACAAGCAGATATAACGACTACAGAACTTTTATGAACATGAATTACAAATAGTCTTTTACAAAAATGATGCGATAATCGGACTTTATTTATAGATGGGTTATTCAAATCATTTATACCTCAAGTAGTGTCAATTATTTTATGAGTTATTATTATTTGATGATATTTTTGACGAATTTGAATTCTTACAAGTATAATTATCTCATTAATTGTGATCGTTCTCACTAATAAATCAAAAAAAATGGTATACCCTCGAAGGGTAAAGAAAAAAGAAATTTTTACTCAAATAGATCGTCATGTTGTTAAATCTATTATGAGCAAACAAGAACTTTTACAAAATAATAAAATGAATCATGAAATATGAATACAAAATAATTACTTTCAAGATGTAGGACTGGTAATGAATAAAGAAAGTAAATGAATGATATGATTTTATGATGCGCCAAGAAGTGTGACGAGTATACTTAGAGTTGGAATAATTCTGTATAGTATTCGATCAATAAATGAGTGATTAATGACTATTTGAACATTCACGTTACTTTGGATGGTCTCATGACAAATTGCAAATGAATTAATGAACTTCACAGAATGGCAACTGACAGTTCACCAACAATTAATTCATATTGAGAAACTTCATGACACCTTCGATATGATGCCACCATTAGTGGGATATGAAACTGGAGAGCTTTTTCAACTAAAACAGTGAGCAATTACTCTGAATAATATCTCATTCACCTATCAAAAAAAAGAAGAATGAGGTGGTAATACAAATGGAATTTTCGATAATCTCTCTCTTACCATTCCTGCGAAACAAAAAATAGCGTTTGTCGGACCCAGTGGTGGTGGAAAAACTACCTTGGTCAAACTAATTGCAGGGTATCTCAGACCGACATCAGGACAGATATTGGTCGATGATCAAGATCTTACGACTGTTTCGCTTAAGTCATACTACCCTCACATTGGATATCTTACCCAAGATTCTAGCGTCTTTGATGGAACAATTCGTGAAAATTTAGAATATGGTATTTCTAATCAATCTGTCATTGCGAAACAATCCATAGATAACATTCTCAAACTTGCACAATGCGAGCGAGTCTACGATCTGCCAAATGGTCTCGATACTGAAATTGGTGAACGTGGTATTAGGCTTAGTGGT
>CAZIUS010000031.1:0-5276 GCA_964542385.1 uncultured Candidatus Peribacteria bacterium | reverse complement strand
ATTCTAGCGTCTTTGATTGAACAATTCGTGAAAACTTGGAATATTGAATTACTGCTCAAACCTTCATTACACTTGTCCCGACTCAATCAGGGAGCGAAGCGAAGCAATCCATAGAAACAGTACTCTCACTAGCCAAATGCGAACGAGTCTACGATCTCCCCAATGGTCTTGATACTGAAATTGGTGAACGTGGGATTAGACTCAGCGGTGGACAACGTCAACGTCTTGCTATAGCAAAATTAATGCTTAAAAATCCATCAATCATCATCCTGGATGAACCGACCTCTGCTCTAGATAGTGAAAACGAAGAAGCGGTTACCGAATCGCTCAATGCACTGTTTGCCTGACGTACGGTCATTATTATTGCACACAGACTACAAACAGTAAAAACAGCCGACACGATCGTCCTGATCGACAATGGACAAATCGCTGAACAATGAACCCATACCTCCCTCATGACCCAAAAAGGCAAATATTTCAAAATGGTTGAATTGCAAAGTGGATTCTAGTTTACACAATACAGACTTATCAATCGTATATCTATAAGAATTGTTTATTTTTTTTACAATGATGTACACAATTTATTGCGACTTTTTTATTAAAACATGCAACTAATATCACGATTTTCTCAGCATTATCGTGATATCCATTTTTATCACGATAGACAACACTATGCACAATACTCCCTATTTCCACTTACTGCGCACCATGTGGCAGTACACACACAATAAAAAAATGTTTATCAGTATGATTGTTTTTGGTGTTATTTCAAAATGAGTTTGGCTTGCTGAGCCATTTATATTTGGTAAAATCATCAATACGATTCAACTTGAATGAAAAGCATGACGAAATACTATCCTTTTGTATCTCTCAATTTTCTTTGGTCTTACGTTTGTAGGACGAACCTTTCATGGATTTTCAAGAATTCGAGAAGAAAAACTGAAGTTTTCCATCAAAGAACGTTTTTCAACAACATTATTTCATCAAGTCAGTTCGTTACCAATGCATTGGCATGAAGACAATCATTCATGAAAAATTATCGATAAAATAAATAAAGCAACAAATGCAATTAATGAGTTCGCAGGAAATTGTCACATGCATCTTTATACGGTGATGAATATTATTTGATCATGTATCATGCTTACCGTTGTTTGGCGACCTGCATGAATTACTGTTTTTGTTTTAATTATTAGCACAGTCTTCATTGTTAACCGTTTTGATAAAAAACTAAACAAATATATGGAACAAAAAAACGAACGTGATCATGACGTGAGTAGCACCTTATTTGATTTTTTGAGTAATATTAAGACAGTTATTACGCTTAGATTTTTGGATCGTGCACTTATTACCGTAAAAGAAAAAATTGCTCTTGTCTATCCACCATTTATCAAAAATGCAGTACTAAACGAACGAAAGCGATTTACTGGTGATTCGATCAGTACAGTATTTATGTTTTGCTTAGTGAGTGGGTATATTCGACGACAATTTCAATTGAGCGATGTAATTTTGATAGGATCTATTACTATGTTGTGGCAATATGTAGAAAAAATGAAAGGCGGTTTTGATCATTTTACGCGACTCTATGGCTCAATGATGCAAATGTCTACCGATGTCCACAGTATTGATGAAATACAAAAAACATATACAGAACTTGTCCATCCTGCTCCTACAACTCTTTTTGATGCAGCACATCCAATTGTCATTTCTGGACTCAATTTTTCGTATACAAATCAAGGAAAAACAAATACAGTCTTGAAAAATATTACACTCACGCTCGAACAAGGAAAACGTATCGCACTGGTCGGATCGAGTGGTAGCGGAAAAAGCACATTAATGATGCTTCTGAGATGACTTTATCCAGTTGAAAGCGTTCAGCTTACTATCGACAATGAATCGTTCAAGACGCTTGAGCCATTGAGTCATTATGCATCGCTTATTCCTCAAGATCCGGAGATTTTTGAACAATCTATCAGGTATAATATCACTATGGGATTGGATGTTGATGACGAAACAATTCTAAAATACGCGCGTCTCGCACGTTTTGACGATGTGATTGCAACACTTCCTCGTGGTTTGGATACCGACATCAAGGAAAAATGAGTCAACCTGAGTGGCGGACAAAAACAACGTCTCGCACTCGCGCGTGGATTACTTATGTCCGAATCAAGCCGTCTGATTCTTCTTGATGAATCCACCAGTAGTGTCGATGTAGAAAATGAAAAACATATTTATGCAAATATATTTACCAACTACCCTGAAGCATGTATCGTTGCATCAATCCATAAATTGCATCTTTTACCGATGTTTGATGATATTTACGTAATAGACAAAGGTATTATTCAAGAGCAATGAACCTTCTCATCTTTAGTAAAAAAGCCCAAATGAACACTTAAATCATTGCGAACTACATATCAAGTCACTATGAGTGAGTAATATGAATAGAGTATCCTAAAATGTTAATTGATCATAAACTGATGGTTTCTTATTTAAAACCCATTGTCTTTTCTTGCCATATTTTTTGAAAACATAAGCATCACCGAGTGACTTTGGATTTTGTGGATGCAATCAATCTGAAATATTTCATCTTCGAGTCTTATCTTCAGGAAGATTTTCATCGATTAGTTGTTCTACCATTTTTTGTAATGTAATTATTGCTTTATCATGTATAGTAAATTGTAAAAAACTCCTCCGCATATCTATCCAATCTCGCGATTGTGGAGTTTTTTTCTCATACATAAAATATCATAATCTAAATGCTGAATACGCTCTTCGATATTGTACTTTGTCTGTTCTTAGTCTAGATTGCAAAATTTGATTATAATATTCTATTGCTCAATCTTGATTTCATGCATCATACTCCAATACTCATAGATTATTCATAATGATTACTATCTCTTCTTCAGTGTGGTTATGTAATGCTATGCTTTTGAGATAAAGATTTTTTGCAATTTGCTGATCACCTCATGCATGTTCTACTCTTGCTTTTTCACAATCACTTAATCAGATTACACGAGCTAACTTTATTTTCATCTGATTAGTCAATTGCTCATAGTGTATAGTGTCTCAATTATTGTCAATTCAAATAGTACTCATGATTTTTTGTGATAGAGTCTTACTCAAAACAACATTTCATTGTTGAATATTTTTTTGTAATGTTTGAAATGAAACATCTGAACCATACAATCATTGTAAAGTATCTATTTGTTTTGGTGTAAACGATACTGCAGATGTCATGAAAAAATAATCAATAAAAACGTAAAAAATGTTGTTTAGTTTATGCTTTATGGGGCGTGTTATTAATCATATCCATTGCAACCTTAAGATTTTTTTTAACAATAATAACACAATTTTTTATAGTTTCACTCTTATTCTGATCTTGTTCAGGTATCAAAAGAACTTTATTCCACATATCTAAAGCCTCAACTAATTTTCCTGATTGATAATGACATGTTCATAAATTAGATATTCATAACACATGCATTTCTGAGCATTTTTGTGTTTTTGGAGTCATAGTTCACAGTTGATTGAAATACCATATCGCTCATGTAAAATTTGCATCTTGCATCGCATGTAATCAAATTTCATGGAATAATGATGCAGCCATTTCAGCATCCTTTCATCATTTTGATTGCATTCATTGAAACAATACTGATGCATTTTGAAAATCGCCTAATGCAATTGCAATTCTCATTTCTTCATAGGGGGTTAACTGCAAACAATCAAGTGCTTTCTCTTTTAAAGAATCAACAAGATTCAACCATGATTCATATACTTCATCACTCCCTTTTCCAATACTAAACTGTTCACGTCGGTGTTTAATTTCCTTATTTGATAATACCGATACTCAATTTTTTTTTCCTTTTCACATTCGGTGAAGAATACTAAAATATAATATTGTATAAATAACTAATATTTAATGTCAACAGAATTATATATAATTAT
Source organism: uncultured Candidatus Peribacteria bacterium (assembly GCA_964542385.1). Lineage (GTDB taxonomy): Bacteria > Patescibacteriota > Gracilibacteria > Absconditabacterales > Absconditicoccaceae > CAYLWY01. The sequence continues at coordinate 1,334 of CAZIUS010000031.1, read as the reverse complement.
CCAATACCCATAATCTTCTTTGTGTCGATAATGAGATATTTTTGTGTATTATATTCTCTTGTTCTTTTATCAACTCATGGCTTATAAAGTTTTCCATCTGGAGCTTTTTCGACTCTACTTGCAGAACCAATACACGAAATTTCTTTCTTTTGATTATTGAAGTCAGTCAATATTTCACCATGATAAGGAACTCATGATTTGTTTAAAAATAATACTATATCTCAATCCTGTGCAAGATTGGGCGCAACACGAAATTTTCTATATTGTTGATAGATCATTTTGGTACTACGAGGAATTTCTGAGGTATGTTTATTGAACACCTTACATAAAATATAATTAATAAACCCTGAACAATCAAAATATTTTTCAGGATTTGCTTGTCCTCTTTTGTATTGTTTTCAAATATATTTCATTGCTTCTGTAATAATTTGCTCACGTTTTTCAGCAACTACCTCTTCTTCTAAATTCTTTTCTTCAATGACAGCTGATTTTATCTCTGTTGAAATTTCTGATTCCTTGGTATCATCTTGAAAAGCCTCTTCTTTTTCACGCTCTAGGATTTCCATGGTAGTTCAATAATAAATCATATTTAGTATAATCAAATTAGAGTAATTTTGCAAACTTTACGTTGCAATTTAGTTTAAAACCTGTATACACACTTTTATTGTCAATTTATCTTTATTGCATCTCACATGGAAAGAAAAGTTAAAGTATTGTTGTTAAAACCATTAATCAACAAATGAAACGCTGGTGAAGTAGTTGAAGTAAAACTCCATTTCGCACAACAAGTACTTGTTCCAAATGAAGTTGCTGTTATTTACAACAAACAAGCACAAAATCAACATGAAGCACATATGAAAAAAGTTGCTGCACACAAATCAGAAATTCTATCAAAAGTAAAAACTATGGTTGAAGTGATCAGTACCACTTGAATTACGTTTGAAAAACAAGCAACAGACAACGAAGCATTGTATGACAGTGTGACTGATAGATCAATTGCACAATACCTTATGCAAACATACAACATCAATCTAACAGCACAAAACATCGTTTTGGAAGATAAAATCGAACAACTTGGTGAATATACCGTTCAGTTTGTCTACGAATCTATCAAAGCAAACGTTCCAGTAAAAATTATTAGAAAATAAATTTCTTGTTAGAATATTTAAAAACATCGCATTCGTGCGATGTTTTTTTGTTAGAATTATGCATACATCATCCTGAGCTTGCGAAGGATCCAGGTTTTTTCTCTTATGTCATTGTTTTTTAATTATTTTTTTCTTCCATACTTTTTTGCCTTGATGATTTATCCTTGAAAAGGGAAAAAAGTAGGC
>CAZIUS010000030.1:4692-11752 GCA_964542385.1 uncultured Candidatus Peribacteria bacterium | reverse complement strand
GTCTTCATTTCCTCGAGTACTCTACGAGCATAAAGAAACGACACAATTGCAAACTGGACGTAATAATGACAAAGTCGTTGATTTTATTTAATACGTAATTTTTTCCTCGTTTCCTTAAATGCGACATTGTATTGTTTTAATTTGAATCCTATATATTACAATTTGCTTTTTCGGGGTTTTTTCATTTTCACTTGATTTTTGATTTCATATCTGTACATATGCGGAACGTGTCGCGAGCATGATGTAGTTGGTGTAGCATGGCAGAATTCAGCTCTGCCTGTACGGGTTCAAGTCCCGTTACTCGCTAGTTCTCTAAGTTTTTTATTAAACCATAGTACATGAAAGGTATTTTGGTGTGATTGTTCTTTATAGCAGCAGGAGGTGCAGTAATCTATCGACATAGAGAATTGTACAAGTTGTTTGGCGAAATTGAACGAGCACAAAAAGTATTTGGAGAAAGTTTAGTTGTGTATCCACTTTTTTGAGTTGCGCTTGTTGTTATTGGTATCTTGTTTATGTTTTGAATATGAACATCTCCATGAACAATTGACGCTCAAATGTGAAATTAATATGCTTTGGGTAGGTGGCAGAGCGGTCAATTGCAAGGGACTGTAAATCCCTCGGGGAAACCCTACGAAGGTTCAAATCCTTCCCTGCCCAATCTTTTCTTACAATCTCTTGTGATTTGTATAGAAATATGTATATGATTGCATGTGATATGTTGGGGTCATAGCTTAGTTGGTAGAGCGCCTCGTTTGCACCGAGGAGGTCAGGAGTTCGACTCTCCTTGACTCCAAAATCTAAATTGGTATAAATAGTGAATATATACTGTTTGCACCGAGGAGGTCAGCCCCGCAGTACTGCGAGGGTCCTTGACTCCAAAATTTAAGTATTCTAAACTGTTGATATATGTCTATTGCGATAGACGTGTGGAGGTTTTATCCCATAGTTTTCCAAAAATTTTTTTGGTTATGTGATAAAACAACACGACAGTGTTTGTTTTTTTTGTTTTTATCGCTCCTGTAGCTCAATCGGATAGAGCAATCCCGCAGTACTGCGAGGATAGGTGAATGGTTCGAGTCCATTCTAGAGTAAGAATAATAGTCAGTTTACGCTCCTGTAGCTCAATCGGATAGAGCAACAGCCTTCTAAGCTGTAGGTTGATGGTTCGAGTCCATCCGGGGGCACATTAGCCCTCATCGTCTAGTGGTCCAGGACACTGCCCTCTCACGGCGGAGATCGCGGGTTCGAAACCCGCTGGGGGTGAAAAATCCGATTAAAATGTTGTTGACATTTTAGTTCACTTTCTTATATATACTAGGTTTTACAAAAAAATTTGTATGCACCCATCCTCATCTTTTCAAAAAAAAACAGCGGCGAGAGTCTTCAAAAATGATGATATCAAAGCGTTTAAAATTCTCGTAATTACTGAAACTGGCGAGCAGTTGTGAGTTATGCCAAGAGCGAAAGCATTGGAGCTTGCAGAGGAACAGTGAGTAGATCTTGTACAAATGAGTTATGATGCTCAAGAACAAATCTGTACTGCAAAACTTGTAGATTATGGTAAGTATATGTATGATAAGAAAAAAAATGAACAAGAGAAAAAGCAAAAAAATAAGCCGAAAGAGCAAAAAGAATTGAAATTCTGATATACTATTTGAGACAATGATTTGCTTATGAAAATTAAAAAAGCATGAGAATTCTTAGCTGAGGGTCATGTTGTTAGAATGAGTATAGTGTTAAAAGGAAGAGAAAAAGTATATAAAAATCTTGCCTTAGAAAAACTTCAACGTGTTGATAAAGCGCTTGAATTATCTGCAAAATCCCAAGGGATCAAAGAAGAACAAAATTGATTTTCACTTCATTTATTTCCAAAAAAATAAGAACAATGCGTAAAACTCACAAATCAGTTGCTAAAAGATTTTCAGTTACTGGAACTGGTAAATTAAAGCATAGTAAAACATGCAGAAGCCATCTTTTGACAAATAAAGGTCGTGCAACTCATAGAGATAGATTTGGTAAACTTCTTGCTGAAGTTGAAGTTAAAAGAATGAAAAAACTCCTTCCACATAGTGCATAATATTATCCATATTTCTTTATTTCAGTATTCAAATTTCGAATGACTAGAGTATCACGTGGTTTATCTACACACAAAAGACATAAAAAATTCATTGATAGAGCAAAAGGCTTTCAGATGTGAAGAGGAACGGTTTATAAGCAAGTAAGATCTGCTTTGTTTAAACAAGCTGAACATGCCTATAGAGGGAGAAAATTGAAAAAAAGACAATTTAGATCGTTATGGATTGAAAGAATTAACGCTGCTGCAAGAATGCATGATATGAGTTATAGTGCTTTGATGTGAGGATTACGTCTTCATCACATCGCATTAGACAGAAAAGCTATTTCAGAACTTGCGGTACAGTATCCAACTGTGTTTACAGCTCTTTGTGAAAAAGTACGTAGTTAATAGTAATGTATTATATGAATCCGTCTTAGCCGGGATGGCGGAATAGGTAGACGCAGCGGACTTAAAATCCGCCAGAAGAAATTCTGTGCCGGTTCGATTCCGGCTCTCGGCAAACTTTTTTTTACTCATTTTGGTAGTTATGTGATTTACGGTTATTAAAGATGCTAATCTTACGACAAACGAAAGACTTATTGCATTTTATAAAAAAGAACTTACTGCTTCGCACATTATTGATGTTGCTAAAAAACAGAAACATTATGGTACGAAATGGTATAGAAAATTTGTAGAACACAGATTTCCAAGTGCAAGAAGATACTCAAGAATCAAAGCGATTGTTTCTTCTACGTATAGAAAAAGAAAATATACTATCTGAACACTTTCTCAACTTGGTATGAGAATATAATACAACCTACAATCTTTCATTTTCATTCTTTATAAAAACATGTTAGCGATTATAGAAATTTGATGACATCAGCATCTCGTTCAAGAAAATCAACAAATAATTATTGATAGTCTTGAAGGTGATGAATGATCTACTTTCAATATTACTTCAGTATTATGTACTTTTGACGCAAAAGGTGAAAACCTTTCGTTGGGGCAACCTACAGTACAATGAGCTACAGTAGTGGCGAAGATTGTTGCTCATCAACAATGAGATAAAATGCATGTTGGTAAAATTCAAAACAAGAAAAGATATCGTAGAAGGATTGGTTTTAGACCACAACAAACAATTTTACTTATTGAGAAAATCAACGCCTAATGAGTACAGAAGACGTTATTGAACTGGATGGAATCGTCCTTGAAGTTCTTGTATGATGAATGTATAGAGTTCGTCTTCAAGACATGGATCTTGAGATCACAGCTTATGCTGCGTGAAAAATGAAAAAACATAACATAAAAATTATTCCTTGAGACTTAGTAACTGTACAATTAAATTCATATGAACCAACAAAATGACGTATAGTATTTAGAAAGATAAATAAAGATATCTAATTCCCTTTTATTTGTTAAATGCCGTAGATGAAAGTCAGAGCGTCAGTAAAAAAAATGTGTAACAATTGTAAACTCATTAAGAGAAAAGGTCGTTTACGCATAATTTGTATTAATTGAAATCACAAACAAAGACAAGGATAGTTTTCCCCTTTGTGCTTTATATTTTTTTTGTTCGAATGTTTAGACTTCAGTGACATGTCCTCGCAGATAAAAAACCAATTTGGATTGCATTAACTACCGTATATGGTATTTGACGTCCAAAAGCAAAACTCATTTTGCAAAAATTGGGTATTCCTCACGAATTAAAAGTTGCTCAACTCAATGATGAGCAAGAAAAGTTAATCTCTGAAGAATTAAAACTCATGGTCTTGGAAAATGATTTGAGAAGACAAATTGGTAATGATATCAAAAGACTAAAAGAAATTAAATGTTACAGAGGTATGAGACATAATATGTGACTTCCTGTGAGAGGTCAACAAACAAGAAGACATGCTAAAACTGCAAAAAAACTGTTGTGAAGAGCAAGAGTAAGACCAGTACTTAAAAAATAATATAGTAAAATTCAATTCTTTAAATTATTCATTTCTTACCAATTATTATTATGGCAAAACCAGCTTGAAAAAATGTTGTTAAAAAGAAAAAGTCAATTAAATTGCCTTTCGGTAACTTATATGTTACAACAACATCAAACAATACTATTATTACGCTAACTGACCTTCAAGGAAATAAAGTTTCTGGTGGTGGAACAGGTATGGCATGATTTAAGTGAGCAAAAGAAAGCACTCCATATGCTGCTGAAGTGCTTGCTTGAAATATTGTCAAAGAAGCTAAAGAACAATTTGGCATGAAACAAGTTCGTTTGATTATGAGATGAGTTGGATTGTGAAGAGATGGAGTATTCAAAGGAATTAATAATGTAGGATGAGTTGATATCGTTTCAATTAAAGAAGATACAAGTATTCAATTTGGTTGATGTCAAGGTATTAGACCAAAAAGAAACTAAAAATTATTTTCCCGAAGTATCGGGAATAAATTATTTTCCCGAAGTATCGGGAATCTCGCCCTTTGGGTAATTCGCATTTTTATTATTCATTTTCGTAATGAGATACACTGGAGCAAAATTTAAACTATGTAGAAGAGAAGGGATAAACCTTTTTTGACCAATGAAGTATGATGTGAGACAAAACAGAAAACTTCCTGGACAACATGGAGCAAACGCACCAAGATATTCAGAATATGGAAAATTGTTGAGAAACAAACAAACGTTGAAAAGAATTTACCAACTCTCTGAAAAACAATTTAAGCGTTTGGTAACTGAAACTGCAGCGAAGTTTGCTAAAAACAATAGTGTAGGACACGATAAAGCTGTATTTCAATTTCTAGAAAGAAGATTGGATACTATTATGCTTAGAGCATGATTAGCACAAACTATTATGCAAGCTAGACAGATTGTCGTTCATGGTCATAGTACGTTAAATGGAAAAAAACATAATATTCCTTCTTATGCGGTTCGTGATTGAGATGTTATTGAGATCAAAACTCGTTTGAAAGATAGTACATTATATCAAACATCACCATTAGTTTCTGGACAACACACATTACCATCTTGGGTTAAGGTTGATAAAAGTAAATTACGTATTGAAATAGTAGCATTACCAAATTCTGAAGAAGTAAGTTTACCGGTTGACGTGTTGAAAGTAATTGAGTATTATGCTAGAGCATAGTCTCCTCCAATAAAACAAAATTTTTACTTTCTATACTTGCTTATGCTTGATATACAATCTTACCTCGGGTCTCCAAAGATTCTTGTTGAAGCAGTTGATGAGGTTACGACAAAGTTTGTTATCCAATATCTTCCTAGATGATTTTGACATACGTTATGAAATGCTTTGAGAAGAGCTGTGTTATGATATAGTGCGTGAGGTGCGATTACTGGATTAAAAATAAAGTGAGTTATGCATGAATATCATGTTGTTGATGGTGTAAAACAATCAATGTTTGAAATTATGAGTAACTTTAAAAAATTGCGTTTTAAAACACAAGAAGCGACAGAAAGACTACAACGATTAACAATGAGATCATCTGGAGTTGGTGTTATGAAAGCAAATGATCTTAAATTACCAGCTTGAATTACATTACTAACCCCAGAAGTTGAACTGTTTGAAATATCTGAACCAGGTGTAGAACTTATTATTGAATACAGACTCGAGAAATGATTTGGTTATTATTCACTTGAATATCTAAGATCTCGTGATGAAAAAGAAGAAGCGACCGACGTAAACTTATTGCTTATTGATAATGATTTCAAAGCGGTTCGTTATGTTACTTACGAAGTTGAAGAAGTTATTGACGACTTTATCGGATGAAGTAAAGACAAACTTACTATAGATATTCAATCAGTTTCTCCTTTACTCACTGGTCAAGAAATTCTTTCTTTTGCTGGAGAGGTAGTCTCTTCTTATGCTAAATTGTTCATTTTTGAAGACGCATATATTGATAGTTCGTTAATGGTTGATTATTATGATATTGTAGATGCACCTGAAAGTTCTTGAGAGAAAGTTCATGTGAAAACAATTCCTATTGATGCACTACCATTAAGTGAAAGAACAAGAAATGCTTTGATTAAAAATGATATCTTGTATGTAGAAGATCTTGAAAAGAAAAGAAAATCAGAATTACTCACTATGAAAGGTATTGGAAAGAAAGCTGTTGATGAAATTGAAGCTTCTTTGCAAAATATGAATAAAAAACTTTCAGGATAAAAATTTATTGTTATTATTATTTCTTATTATTCTATCATGAGACACAAAAATAATAGAGTTACAAAACTTGCGCCAGGAGCACAAAAATATAGCTTGTTGATGAGAAACCTTCTTACAAGTTTGGTAACGAGTGGTCAGATTATTACAACGCAAAAAAGAGGAAAAGCAGTATGCGCTGAAGCAGATAGTTTTTTCGCTCATTTGGTAAGATGGTCTACTGCAGATGATGCTGCTTCTGGACAAAGAGTGGTTATAGCTATGCTCAAACAAACTCTTTTCACTGAAGAAGCTGGTAAAAAAGTTGTTAATGACTTGCTCCCTGCACGATCTCAAGAAAAGAAATACTCTTGATTTGTAACTGGATTGAAACTCGGACCTAGAAAATGAGATGCAGCAGAAAAAATGATTGTTCGCATAAACGGATAGTCTTTATCATAGGAAATGTATTTGTACAATACTCTCTATTTATTATTTACTCTTATTGCATGAAAACGACTTTACCAAAACACGAGCTGAAACATACCAATAAGGCACGACATCTTATTGACGCATCAGGGATGACTCTTGGAAGATTAGCTACTGATATAGCTATGAAACTTCAATGAAAACAAAAACCTTGGTTTGCAGATATGCGAGATTGTGGTGATTACGTTGTGGTTATTAATGTTGATCAAATTGTTGTTACCGGGAAGAAAGCTACTGATAAAATGTATTATAAACATACAGGATATAAGGGTCATTTGAGAGAATTGAACTATACGCAAATGGTTGCAAAAGATCCATGTAGTGTTTTGGAACTTGCAATAAAATGAATGTTACCAAAAAATTCAACAAGATT
>CAZIUS010000030.1:0-4682 GCA_964542385.1 uncultured Candidatus Peribacteria bacterium | reverse complement strand
ATTACATAGAATGAAAAGATTGAAGTTGTTTGCTGGAAATGAACATGTTTATGCACATCAAATTGCACAATCTGAAGCAATAAGTAAGAAAGTGTTTTCTGATTTCGCTCAATAAGAGTATTTTAATTTTTGTTTTTGTCGTATGGCAACTGGAAAGTATTTGTATGCAGTAGGGAGAAGAAAACTCGCAACCGCAGTAGTTAAATTGTATCCTCAGGGAGCATGAAATGTAGGTATCAAAAAAGGTACAGAAATTGTATCACTTGAACAATATTTTGGTGGACATGCTTATTTGATTGAAAACTCTCTTTTTCCATTCTCAGTAATTGGTGATGGAACTCAAAAGAAGTTTGATGCAATTATCGTTGCAACTGGTGGAGGTCTTATGGGTCAATCTGACGCAATCAGACTTGCATTTTCAAGAGCACTTATCAAATCAAAAGAAGAATGGAGACTAACCTTGAAACCACAAGGATTATTAAAAAGAGATCCACGTATCAAAGAAAGAAAAAAACCAGGTTTGAAGAAAGCGAGAAAAGCACCACAATGGTCAAAACGTTAATTTCTTGACTTTGGTTGAGAATTATATTGGGGACTTACGTTGATATATGAAAAAAACTCACATTATTGTGAGTTTTTTTTGTTGCTATCAAACCACTAATCAGTATAAAGCCTTCTTGTGCGTTTTAATTTTTACTCTAATATGAAAGATATATTATTATTTGGTATTCAATGAAGTGGTAAATGAACTCAATGACAGTTGTTAGCAGAAATGTTTCCTGATCTAATCGCATATTTTGCTTCTGGTGATATATTTCGTGCATTAACTAGTACAAACAATGCAATTGGGAATTACTTAAAAAACCGTATTGCGTCAGGTCAGCTTATTGATAATAATGTAACCAATGCGCTTTTTGAACTCTATTTACACAGTGTTATTGATGATAATAAAGCAATGTTATTGGATGGGTATCCTAGAACGGTAGAACAACTCGAAATGATGCTTGATGTCTGTAAAGAATACAAAAGAGATATGGTGGCGATTCATTTTGATTTGGATGAACCAACTGCGATCGAAAGAATGAAAGCAAGAGGGCGCAATGATGATACTGATGAAAGTATTGCAAAAAGAATTAAACAATATTATGAAATTACTGTACCGATGTTGGAAGTTTGGTGAAAATCGCATCCTGTTGTTCATATAGATGCACATGGAACAATTGAAGATATTCATGAAGAAGTAAAAAAATATATTCGTAAAAACTAATTTTTAACTTATTTTTCCAATGTCATTGATTGTTGCTGTCGTATGAATGTGTGGCACTGGAAAATCAGAAGTGGTTTCTTTTTTGGAAGAGACAATTACCTGTAAGAAAGTATATTTTGGCTGAATAGTATTGGAAGAAGTTAAAAAGAGATATGGTTTACTAACTCCTGAATACGAAAGAATTGTAAAAGAAGATATGAGAGCACTTCATTGATCAGCTGCCATTGCTCATATTGCACTGCCTATTCTTGAGCAATTTTTCAATGAAAATAATACTGTTTTGATAGATTGAGTTTATAGCTTTTCTGAATATTCTTTATTGAAAGAAAGATTTGGTGAATCATTCATTACTCTTGCAGTACATGCTCCAAAGCATTTAAGATATGAAAGACTAGCAACAAGAGACCATAGACCATTAAATCGTGAGCAAGTAGATACAAGGGATTATACAGAAATTATGTATATTGAAAAATGATGACCAATTGCTATCGCAGATTGGCATATTATTAATAACTGAACGCGTGAAGAATTATATGAAAAAATCAATCAGGTTTTGGAAAAACTATTCTAAGCCTATACGATCAAAATAAGGGAAAAATAAACGAACATGATCATAAAATGCGGTTACTGTCTTATCAGTATCCCTTTTTATCATTTTATCGGTCAAGATTTGTTCTAAGATTCGAAGCTTACTGACTACTTCATCACCTAGAGCATGAAATTCAGCTTTTTGAGTATCTTTTTCTGAAGCATTGAGTGCTCTAAATTGCCAGAATAAATCGTTATGATTTTCAAAAAATCTTGTAAAAAGCTGTGTTCACTTCGTCTTGTCGTTTACCGCAAGTTCTTCGATGGCTAGTGCAATGAGCTGTTCTTTTTCTCATGTACTTAAATCATGAGTATCATCCAGATCGTGAATAAATGGGATAGAACCGTGAGTAGTGATATATTTGGTTATGATTGGGTGCATGGGAAGAAAGGGAGAAGAAATAGAATGGAAGTCGAAGGAAATAGATATCTGTAGGGGCGCATATTATGCCCGCAGGAAATACAGGATAAAATTGTTGTAAATGTTGTAAGCGTTGTAAATGGATGTTGTGACAAATATTAATACGTCATGTTGAGCGATAGCGAAACATCCAGGATTATATAGAAAATTTATTTTAAATTTTCTACGTAGTAAATTGCAGAACCCAATACAGTAGCACAGTTTCAAATGATTCGTTATCCTGAATCTATACGCAATTTACTATAAATAGTGGTTTATATTGTTTAGGTTTATATCTTAAAATTTTGACGCGAAATTGTCGAACTCCGCGCAAAGCAGTCTCACAGATGACAACTCAAATTATGCGTGGCTCCTTTGTCGCTGCTTCGCTTGTCGTTTCGACAACTTCACGTACATGAAAGTGTTATGTAATTATAATAAATTGAAACTTAGATCATGTTGCATTACACTACGGTCTCGCAATGATGGGAAAGGAATTACTAGCAACCGCAACCGCCACCACAACATCCTTCTTCTTTTTCTTTTTTGTCGCTGTGACTGTCGCAATGACCACCGCAACACCCACCTCATCATCATGCTTTTACCATTGCGACGTACGCAAGCATTTCTTCTAGTTGTGTAATGAAATCTCCTGTTGTTTCGCGTAATGCTTCTTGATCACCACTGATTTCAATACGTTCGATAAGATCATTTTGGCGAATATTGTTTACTATTTCTAGGTCTTCAGCACCCACAACACGTCAAAAAACAGTATGTTTACCATCGAGCCATGGTGTTTCGATATGGGTAATGAAAAATTGAGAACCGTTGGTTCATGGACCAGAGTTTGCCATACTGAGAATTCCAGGACCATCGTGACGTAACTCTTCGTGGAATTCATCATCAAATTGGTATCATGGTCATCCAGCACCAGTTCAGTCTGGGCATCATCCTTGAATCATAAAATCTTCAATGACGCGGTGGAAGGTGAGATTATCATAGTATCATTGGCTTGCTAGCGTGATAAAATTTGCAACAGTGAAAGGAGTCTTGTCTGCATGGAGTTCTAGACGGATAGGTCATTTGTTGGTGTGGAGAATTGCTTGCATAGCAAAAGATAAGGTAAAAATATATTCAGATATATAGTGAAATATTGAGAAAAATCTAGATAAGATTGATATCATTGGAAATAATAATTTATCTCAAAGATAAACAGTGACTTGATATTTTTTGATTAGTTTTTCTCATAGATTCGCATTGGGAGTTGTGAGTAAGGAGATTTAGCAAAATCAAGCAACATTTTATCGATATTTTTTTGTGCTAAGAGAGTATTTTCCATACTATCTTGAGATCTAAATTCTGATCTTGGCACAAGATTTCAAGCTTCATCGATTGCAAATTTTAATGATTTTGGTCATTGTGACATAGTAAAATTATCCATATCTCCTATAGTGTAGCCGTCGTGACTGTTATTTTGGAAATATGTTTTTTTCATATATTTTGGATAGTTAATTCCAGGAAATTCAGGAGCATATCATCATCATAAACCTATATTATGTTTTGATCTATATTCTACTACTTGTCAATATTGTAATCATCTGATATCTGTCCGAGGACGATATGATCAGGTTAGTTTATGTAATTCTGCAAGAAAGTTTCATGTTTCAGCAGAGATCCAAATTGTTTTTGAAAATGGATGGTCTATACTTTTTGAACTTAAAGTTTGTTGTTGTGACGTTGTTTGTGTAAATTTCATAATGTCAGGAGGTAATGTTGTTTCTATTGAAAGGTAATAAGGAATTCGATCTATATTTGTTTTATCAAGTCAGTAGACTGCTTTTTCTTTGTCAGTGATATTTCTCAGTCATTCTAACGCATCAGCTATTGATCCATAGTCGTAAATACGTTCCATGAGGAGAGGATGTATTGGGTTTACAAAGTCTTGTGCAAGTTCTTTACTCGTGACTCGAGCGGGTCATTCTTTTAGATTAAACGTTTTACAAATATCTTTTTTAATACCATTTATAATTTCAAGATGGTGTACTAAGAATTCATGATCAAGACATAGTCAGGTATCAAACTCTATCATACTGGCAGATGATTCAATCGAAAGATTTGTCCCTGGATATTTACTTTTTACAAAATCCCAAATAAGGTGGTTGGTTTTTTGTCAATCGATCCAATAGGCTGAATTTCACTTTTTATCCAAAAAACGTACTTCAACTTCATCACCTCACTGAAGTTCAAGAATATTTCGAAGTTCTGAAATTGTTTTTATTTTCTTGTTTTTTAGTGGAGATGCTACTAAACGATCAGGGTATGCTGTATACGCACCGTTTCTGTTTGAAATTTTGGTCATTGAAATTATGAAATGAATAAACGAGTAAGTATAAACATATCTCTTGTGATAACAATATAACTTTTGAC
>CAZIUS010000029.1:10692-11854 GCA_964542385.1 uncultured Candidatus Peribacteria bacterium | reverse complement strand
TACATTGTTCTGTACGTTTGAGAATGGTTTTGAGAATATAATTTCATGCTCACGTGAATGTATAGGTGAAATCAATACTATTTTTTGCTACAATTAACGTGTCTTCATTCCATAACTCATATTCAATATTTGCTTGTTGATCAAGAATTGAGTTTGTTTTCATAGAATAGGTTACCGTTTGTTGTGGTTTTACAAATGGCGGTCAGTCCAAAGAAAATACTATTTGGTTACAGCTTGTGGCGTCAGGATTACTCAGTAATGGTTGTGCCAATAGTGAACTAGCAAAAAACAATACTGTACTGCTCATAAGAGTAATACTTATTTTTCGCTTGTTGCTGAGACAGAAATTCATACAAAGAGGGATAATATAAAATTTATTTTAATCGATACGGATGCAAAAAAAACTTCACTTTACGATACAAAAAACGGTAGGAAAAGCAAGAGTAGGTCAATTTACCCTAAATGGACAAACAATTCAAACTCCATGTTTTATGCCTGTGTGAACTCAAGCAACCATCAAAGCACTCCCCTATGAGTTTTTGACTAAAGAATATCTTGGTACAACCAATCCGATTAGGCTTATTTTAAACAATACGTTTCATTTACATCTGCATCCTGGAGAGGATATTATCAAACAACTAGGGTGAATGCACACATTTCAAAATCGAGACGGATTGATTCTCACCGACAGTGGTGGATTTCAAGTCTTTAGTCTGGGATTGAGTAAAAATGGAAAACCGCTTGCAAAAGTACGTGAAAATGGCGTAGAGTTTCGTTCTCCTCATGATGGATCAAAACATTTTTTTAGTCCAATCTGAACGGTAGATATTCAACGCGCACTGGGTTCTGATATCATGATGATGCTGGATGTTTGTTCGCCTGTAAAAGATATCACCAAGAAAAAAGTGTCTGAACAAATGGCAATGACGCATCGTCGAGCTGCGGAGCAATTTGCTCATCATAAAACATGATACGATAATTATCGTGGTGTGTTATTTCCTATCATCCAGTGAGGACTCTATCCAGATCTGAGAGCTGAATCTGCAGCTGCATTGATACCATTTGCTACCGACGGAATTGCAATTGGATGATTAAGCGTGGGTGAAACAAGAGAAGAGATGTATACGATCAAATTGAACTTTGAACAGAAAGGACTGGAAAC
>CAZIUS010000029.1:4042-10662 GCA_964542385.1 uncultured Candidatus Peribacteria bacterium | reverse complement strand
GACATTACCGACCGACGTTCCGAGATATCTTATGGGTGTCTGAACGCCAGAAGATCTTCGCGAAGCAATCGCACGCGGTATAGACATGTTTGACTGTGTCATGCCTACGAGACTGGGAAGACATGGTACCGCATTTGGTACATCATGAACCATAAAACTCAAAAACGCACAATACAAAACAGACAACAGTCCTCTCGATCCGGTCTGCCAATGTCACACCTGTCGTCACTTCACGAAAGCATATCTCCATCATTTATGTAAACAGGATGAAATGCTTGCTGCAACGCTTTTGAGTTTGCACAATATTGCTTTCTTACATAGATTGGTGGAAGAGATTAGGGAGGAGATGATGAATGAAGGGTTGTAAATGGAGAGGAATGTAGGGACGCAATTTTTTGAGTCCATAGATGGGTAATTCATAGAAATGAAGTATGTGGAATATAGTAAATCGCATTTGAATTTGGACTTTCACATTTAGCTCAAACGGCGATTTACTACGTAGCAAATGCACAGTTTTTTGGTGTAAATTTAAAGTGCATTTTCTATATAATCCATAAATATGATTGATTTTGTGGAATAGAAATTCTTTTCCGATTACAATTTAAGCATTTGTATTTGACTTTTATAATAAAATATATATAATAAAATGTGTATTTATTTTCTAAATTAAAGATGGGAAAAGAATTATTTACTGTTAATCCTGTTAATCCTGTAAATCAACAATCTATTAACCAACTTCTTTTAGACGGAAAGTTTGAAGAAGCACAAAATCTCTTGAAGAAAACCATGAGTTCAGAAAAAGAAGAAAAAGCGAAAGATACTGCTGAAGTATTATGATGACCACGATCATGAGAAGCTAGAAAACTAGCAGAACAATCAAATTGAAAAATAGTCCTTAGACCAGATGGAAAGATAGACTTTCCAGAGTTGGGTATCAAAGGTATGGGAAGATTATCAGTAGAATGACCAACTGATCAAGAAAATTGATTGGTACAGGGAGATCATGTAGATCAATATAACAACAAGTGAGTATCATGAATATCGTATATGACCTGAGAAAGAGCTATGAATGAAGTTACTAAACAAGGGAAAAAACTTTTGCCTGTAAACTCAGCAGGAGAAAAAACTAACGCACTTCTTGCTACCTTATGAGGCAACTGAGCTGAACAATCGAAAGCACTACAGGCATTATTTTGAGCAGATTTTTCAGGCTGTTGGTCTCCGATTTATGAGGAATGGCTCAATGTTGGCTCTGTTTCTTATCTCGGTCTGTCTGAGGTAAATACAAATGGAAACGTGAGAACGGTCAACTTCAATTCGTCTAATGCAAATCAAAACTGGAATAATCAGAAATACCCTCAGGTCTTCCTTGCTTGCGAGCACTGCAATAGACCAGTCATCAGTGGCTGGTCTTTCTTTTTCTTACTCTTGCTTTACATATGGATAAATCTTTACTATTACTTGATTTGTTTCGTGCCTACTATGATGCGAGACGTAGCAAGAGAAATACACATAGTCAGATAGCTTTTGAAGAACATATGGAAGCTAATCTTTTTGCATTGTATGATGAGTTGTGTGCTGGAACATATACGATCAGTCCAAGCAGCTGTTTTATTATTTCTGATCCCGTCAAGAGAGAGATATTTGCGAGTGCATTTCGTGATAGAATAGTGCATCATTTGCTGTACAATCAGATATATGATCATCTCGATCGTCATTTTATCCATGATAGCTATAGTTGTAGAGTAGGAAAAGGAACACACTATGGCGTAAAGAGACTAGACCATTTTATCCGTTCATGTTCACGTAACTATACAACAGATGCCTATGTGTTGAAACTCGATATCAAAGGATTTTTTATGCATATCGATAAAGAAATATTGAAAAATACTTTGAGGAAACAACTCATCAAAAAACAACAACCATCGTGACTATCAGGTACACAACCATCATTATTTTTGCCGACACAGTTTTCTTGTGAATTGGTAATTGATGATCGATATCGAAAACTGCTTGTCTATGTCATTGATCATGATCCGACGAGTGACTATATATTTTATGGAAAAAGATCTGATTATATTTGACTGCCAGCAGATAAAAGTTTGTTTGGTACACCTAATTGAATAGGGCTACCGATAGGAAATCTTACTAGTCAGTTGTTTGCAAATGTGTATCTTGATTCGTTTGATAAATGGATGAAGTATTGACTCTGATTACCACATTATGGAAGATATGTAGATGATTTTGTGATCGTCCACCATGACAAAGAGTTTCTAAAAGCAATCATTCTCCAGATTACAGATCGACTACAGAATAATCTTGCCCTTACGTTACACCCCAAAAAGATCTATCTACAACACTATAGCAAATGAGTTAAATTTCTTTGAGCATATATAAAACCTCATAGAATCTACATCCATAGAAGAACGATTTGAAATGCCAAGAAAAAAATTGCTATACTCAAAAAACAACAAGCAACCTGAGAAGATATGCGTGCTACAGCAAATTCGTATCTTGGTATGATGACGCACTGGAAAAGTCGGAAACAAAGAAAAAAACTTGCTGTAAACCTCATCACATATGGATCATTTCCAGAAGATTTTAGTAAACTTATCCTTGCATCATGAGCTTAACCAGTCACTTACCTATCTACAAAGCAAGCTATGATCTGACGATCAACTTGTTTCAGATAATCAAAGAATATACAAGAGAATATAAATATACACTAGGTGAACAGTGCAAACAAGAAGCAATTGCATTGATCTGTATAATAACCAAAGCAAATATGGCTCGTGAGAAGAAAAGTCTTCTAGAACAAGCAAGAGGACAAGTAGAAACTTTGAGAATTTTATTGAGATTATCAAAAGATTTACATCTTTTTTCATTGGAAAAGTTCGTAACGGTCAATACATCTATAGAATCTATTTCGAAACAACTAGCTGGACGAGAGAAGAGCTGTAGGTAATATCTATTTAACCTTCTTTTATCTAAAAGTAGTATCATATTTTAAATGAGCTGTAAATGAGCTGTAAATGAGCTGAATAATAGAAATGTGTTTTATGTATTGAAATTTTAACTGTTATCAATATGATACGTTTGTGTCTTTTCACTTATGATAAGATTATATGAGTGTAAATATTACTTTCACCATCACAAATACCATTATTGCCAAGATAGAACAAATCTATCGTGTTTGGTGAGTTATTGAACACGCACATATTGTTCCAGAACGACAACAAAAATTAAAACAAATAGCAAGACTTCGTAGTGGTGTTTATTCAACTAAGATTGAAGGAAATAGAATTACGTATGCGGAAGCAGAAAAAATGTTGGCATGAGAAAAAATTAATGCTAGATCAAGAGATGAGCAAGAACTAAAAAACTATATGAAAGTATTAGACTATATTGAATCTAAAGAATGAGGTGATGTAATTACTGAAAAGGATGTTTTTGCAATTCATCAACGTACCACAAAAAATATTTTAGACAATAGCTATCATAAAAAACGAAGAGGCGAAGCAAATGCAGTGTATAATGAATGAGGATGAATTGTTTATCTTCCACCTGATCGAAAAGATGTTCCAAAATTGATGAAAGACCTTCTGGATTTTGTAAATACTCAAAAAGAACTCTCTGTTATTATTAGGGCATGACTTTTGCATCACTGGTTTGTAATTATTCATCCATTTATAGATGGAAATGGGAGAACAGCAAGAGCATTAACACAACTTTTTTTATATCAAAATTGATTTAATACAAAAAAATATTTTTCACTTGAAGAATATTACGATTCTGATTTAGTAAATTATTATAAGGCTATTTTTATAGGAAATGATTTTTATTTTGCACAGAAAAATACTATTGATAGCACTAGATTTGTAGAATATTTCCTCTCTGGACTAGAACATGAACTTAATTATCTCAAAAAAATGATTGAAAATATTAAAGATGATGAACAATTTGAAAATAAACTCATCATCGCTCGTCTTAACAATAGACAATTACATATTTCTGTATATGTAAAAGAACGTTTGTCAGTAACTGCAAAAGAAATTACAAATCATTATAATGTAAGCTTAGCAACTATAAAAAGAGATCTTATGCTTTTAGAAAAGCACTGAATTATAAAATCAGTTTGATTTTGAAAATCAACTAAATATGAGCCAGTATTGAGCTGAAAATAATCTTTGAAAAAGTAGTAATGTGTAAACAATTTAACCTTCCCTTAACCTAAAAAAGTACTATAGTGAAGGTATTTTTTTGATATATATTGACGATGCTCACGACTTCACAACGTATTGCTCTTCGTTTTGCGCTAACTATTGCTGGTATAGTGTTGTTTTTGGGTTTTGTGATTAATGGAGCGTTTTTTGGATCGCGATGGAAAAGAGAACAGTTGTTGTTACAAGCACAAAGAATTTCTGGACCGACCGAGATGAAATTTTTAGATAGATTAGAAAGAAAGTTTGCAAAATCGTTGTGAAGAAATATGTGACCGAGAAATATGCTTTTTGTAGAACTTGATAAAAATGAACAAAAAGAGTTGATAGAACATACGCTTGTTAAAAATCTTGCTCTTTTTGATGATGAACGATATTTGTATATATCTACGGGAGAAAAAGATCAACTGATGGTCATGGATATTTCGCCAGTTGTTCATAATCAGATTGCTTTACTACGAATCACATTATTTGCTGTATTTGGCTCAAGCGTGATCGGCTATGCTGTTGCGGTGCGACAAGTCAAGCGTGGATTAAAAGATCTAAAGGTCTTGGCGAAGAAGGTGAAAAGAATTGATATTGATTCATTGCACAATAATTTGACCTTTGATCATTTGCCTGAGCATGATGAAATCCATATCGTGAGTCGCGCAATTGATGAAATGACTACGAAATTGCATCATCAAGTATCGACGATCAAACAATTTGTGGCAAACGTTTCTCATGAATTTAAAACGCCATTGATGTCATTGCAATCCACGCTTGATGTAGGAGAAAAGACAAAAAATTATGAATCCGTTTTGAGTCAGACGCGCGACCAGATTGGCATCATGAATCGTTTGCTAGAGACGTTAACAATACTCACGAATGCACAGAGTAATACTGTTTTGGAGAAAAATGAACTGAAATTAGAAGGTGTTTTGGTGCCTCTGATTCTCACGATGCAAGAAAAATATCCTCACATTCAGTTTGAACAAACAATTGATGCACAAGCTATAGTGCATGCACATCAATGATTTTTGGAACGTATCGTGAGTAACCTGCTTGATAACGCAGGAAAATTTACTCCAGCATGATGAACGGTTTCGTTACTTGCTGATAGTCATGGCATACAGATTACTGACACCTGATCAGGTATTTCGCCTGAACAATTGACTCATATTCGAGAGCCGTTTTGGCAAGGCGATGCAGCGAGATGAACAGATGGATTTGGACTTGGACTTGCATTGGTCAGGCAACTCGTGACGTTGCTTGGTTGGGATATTGTCGTAAAAAGCACACTTGGTGAGTGAACAACCGTATCAATTAAGTGATAACTAACACTTAAGGATAATTTAACTTCTGTGAGTATACTTCTCATTGTATCATCAACTTGTCTCTCGAGAATAGATGATGATATGAGAAGTTTTTTAAATGATTGATTGGTTTATTTCTTTGTTTGGTGACATGATGAAGAAATGAAAGATCCTTTGTATAATCATTTAAAAACAACTGTCACTTATTTTTAGCTTTTTTCTCTATACCATGAACAAGACAACAACATTTCTTAGTATCGCTGCTATCGCCGCAATTGCAGGTATTGCACTGAGTACTGGATTAAATACTAGTGCCTCAGAAGTGGATGCAACTGCATCAGCAATGCAATCTGCTCCAGAACAAATGATGTGATTTGGTCGCGGATTTTGAAAATGACATAACTGATTTCAAGCAGTAAAGAGTGCTGTAGAAGCAAAAGATTTTGCTGCGTTTCAAATTGCAGTCAAGGATACTCCTTTTGCAACACAAATTACGACTCAAGAACAATTTGATAAGTTTGTTCAAATGCATGAACTTCGTGAAGAATGAAAAATTGATGAAGCAAAAGTAATTGCTACTGAACTTTGACTTCCAGATATGAAATGAAAATGAATGCATGGCGATCCTGTAAAAATGGAAGCAGTAAAAACTGCTATTAGTGCAAATGATTTTGCAGCGTTTCAAAAAACAATTGCTGACGATGCGAATAGTCCTTTAGCAAGTATTGATACGGCTGAGGAGTTCGCAAAGCTTGTGAAAATGCACAGCTTGCTTGATGAAGCAAAAGCAATTGGTGAAGAACTCGGATTACCTGGACCACGTGGTTGAGATAAGATGGGTAAAGGGAAATGAGGTAAGTGATTTGCTAAGTGGATGAAGTAGAAATTTTATCCGGTGGCAAAGTCGGAGGCCGGGCTCAAGATGAAGATGATATCTCATCTGGTAGCGGCGATGATATGGATGATGATAACATTTAATTGAAATTATTTTCGGAAAAAGGGGGGCTTCGGTTCCCCTTTTTTTTTTATTTATGAACTTTAATGAATTTTTATTTTTATACTTAGTGTGTGGTTTTTTTATGACTGCACTAATTATGCTGTTTCC
>CAZIUS010000029.1:1297-4032 GCA_964542385.1 uncultured Candidatus Peribacteria bacterium | reverse complement strand
AATTTGTTTGAAAAGAAAAATTGTCAGAAGAGACCACGCAGTTCTGGGTGGTCTTTTTTGTTATTGTTCCGTCTTCGCGAGGAGGAGGTACGACGACGTGGCGATCTATATTCGTATTGCTAATAATTAAGGTATTATTAAGTTTACTGAGTAAAATACTTTTATTATCTTACTTTTTGCCTTGATGCTTTATCCTTTAAAGGGAAAAAGTAAGCAAATCCCACTACGGGGACCGAGGAAAATCAAGTCACTTCGCAGTCTTGCGTTGTGCTTGTTACTTAAGTTTAGTTGACGAACACGACTCCCTGAAGCGGTCGTCGTGTAACGTATTAGTAGATTTTTAAGTTTCGTTTATTGTTTCAGACAATGCTCGTGACGTTTGAACACTTTATATATAGTAAATTCCATCTGGCTCAATTCATATATTCCAAATTTAAATGCAATTTACTATATTTTACTTTTATATTCCCCATGGCGCATCTCTTACTCGTAGAAGATAATAAAACTATTGGTCAAAATATTGTTACCTATTTGGAGCATGATGGGCATACGGTCGATTGGTATAAGGATGGCGCGGAAGGGAAAGATCGTGCGTTGCAGTATGTGTATGATTGTATTGTACTTGATGTGATGCTTCCGTGATTGGATGGTATTGAACTGTTGCAGCAGTTAAGAGTGAAAAAACAGACACCTGTCATTATGACCACCGCAAAATGACAAATTGATGACAAACAAGAAGCATTTGATCTTGGTGCTGATGATTATTTGGTAAAACCGTTTGCACTCGAAGAATTGTCTATGCGTATCAAAGCACTTTTAAAAAGATCTGAATCACGTGATATTTATCAGATTGGTGATATACAAGTAGACCTAGAAAATAAAACGGTCGTGCGTGCTGGACATGACGTACATCTTACGATGAAGGAATTTTTGATTGTTTCGTATCTTCTAGAATACAACGGCCGCGCTGTTTCGAGATCTGATATTCTCGAATTTGTTCGATGAGGCGATGCACTTTATGAGCATGATGATAAACTCGATGTGTACATTGCAAATTTGAGAAAAAAATTGTGAAAGGAATTGATTGTTACGATCAAGGGGTTTGGGTATAAAATTAATAGTTAGTACACATCATCATGATCACCTATTTTGAAAAAAACGTATTCTACTTGTGTAGACGTTTCATGGATATGAAAATAAAATGTTCTCAAATCGTCATCTAAACTAATTGACCAAATTATTTTATTTCATCAAAGATTGATTTTGTGTTTTCTTCGGGTTTTTTCATTTTCGTTTTGCACATAAAGCTTGATATCTTTGATAAATTCTTCTTCAGTATAGAGTCATTTTTTACTGAGCTTTTTGATTTGTCTATCAAATCACTGAGTAGTGGTGATAACTTTTTGTTTCATGGAAAAAAATTACAAAGTGATTAAAGTTCTTTTTTTTCATGCATTATATTCTCAGAGTGCATCATCATATTCTTTTTC
This sequence comes from uncultured Candidatus Peribacteria bacterium, assembly GCA_964542385.1. Lineage (GTDB taxonomy): Bacteria > Patescibacteriota > Gracilibacteria > Absconditabacterales > Absconditicoccaceae > CAYLWY01. The sequence continues at coordinate 2,542 of CAZIUS010000029.1, read as the reverse complement.
AAGTTTTTTTTTGGATGATGAATTTTGTAGAGAATTATACTCTACACGAATAGTCATAGTCGGATCTTTATCAAATAACGTAATAAATTCTGGTATCTTTTTGACAAATGTTTTTCTATCGAGTATAGCAGTGTGCATCGTTATAATTAAAGTATATAAATCATATTATTACTTTATTATACTGGTAAAAAAGAAAAATGCAACATGACGATTGTAAAAATTTGTAAAAAAAACTGTAAAAGAAAAGAATTAAATAAAATCTATGTTTTTATTCCAGTCTAAATTTGCATTTTTCAGCATTCATCCATATACTTATTATATCTCCTTTTAGATATATGATAAGTGTATGCATATTCCAAAATGACCGAGTTGGTGGCAAAAACAATTTATGCCATGAATAGCACAGGAAATTGAAGACAAAAGAGCGGAAGCACTTACACTTTTGCAGAACGAGAAAGAAAATGCAGTAACAAAAGTCTATGAACAAGCAAGAACATTGCTTATAGACAAAAGTAATGAATTTAACCCACAACGAGATATAGGATATATTCAGCAGATGCAAGAAGAATATGATGCGGTGATTCAATGAGAAGAACAATTTAAACAAAATCAATGGTCGTTGATTGAGAAAATAATGACTATTTTAGTTGTGCTTGGTCTTCTAAAAAAGACTGATACGTACGACCAAAACTCTTCAACGCTTCTAGATGATTTACATTGATTTCTCCAAGATGCTGAGGTAGCAAAGAAAATTATGACCCTAGGACTACCAGAGTTGCCGAAAACATCAGGACAGTATATAACTCAATGAGTTGCTTCATTTCAAGAACATATCAATGCTATACAAACAGCATTGCAACAAATGAAAGCTATGAAAACTCCTGAAGAGCTTGAAAATGAGTTGTTAGATGTGTTTTTTGCAAAGGATCGAGAACAAGGCAGTCTATCATCAGAAAAAGTGTTGAGTAAAGCATGAATAGATATGGTACATGAGTATAGAAAATTGTATACTATGAAACAACAAGAAATTGAACAACGATGGGATTCGGTAGAACAAGAACGAAAACAGTTGGTTTGTTTGCTTGTAAAAGAAGCAAAGTATACGTGAGTGGTAGAATGAAATCAACTACAAAATCAATGGGATGCAATGCACCCTCATGATTTATCAGATGATGAGCTAGATGAGTATGGAGAAAAAATACAAAAACAAATTTGTTGTAAATGGAAAGAACATAATATTATAAA
>CAZIUS010000029.1:441-1287 GCA_964542385.1 uncultured Candidatus Peribacteria bacterium | reverse complement strand
ATTGATTTATTATTAATTAATTCTATAATTTTTATTGATAGTTTATGATTACTTATTATTATAATATAATAAAGTTATATTCAAAATTAAATGAGAAACTACAAAACTGATGATACAATGCAAGGAGATAACATCAAAAACCAAATTGAAGAACAACAAAGTTATCAATGACAAGTGACAACACAATATGTAAAACTAGAATCAATAATGAATCAGTTACTCTTTCCTGAATGAGATATATGAAACTCAGTAACGTGATGGAAAGTAAAAAATGAGGGTATCATGACTGAACGAACAATCATTCGTGATGAAAGAAAAAAAATGGATGAAGAAAACCAGAAAATGATTGTTCAGTTGCAAGAGTATGTTGAAGTGATACATAAAGAACAAACAATCAGAGCATTCGAAAAAATCAAACAAAAGTATGCAACGATCATTACGCAACTCAAAAAACAATGGACGACTCTTGAAAATACATTATTAAAAACTGAAAAAGATGAAATCGAACAGAAAAGAAAAGTTTTGTGAGAGAAGTTGGTGCAATGAGTAGAAATTAATATGCAAGAAGCGATGAATGAAATTACTATCAAAGAACAACAGTATCGTGAAGGAAAAAACAATCCAAATTTTAAGAAGAGGGTAGAACTTGTAGTGCAAACGCAATACCTTATCGGTAGTATTGAACACAGAATGATAGAACAATGATTGTTTTGATTGTCCGATGACGATCTTACAAAACTCCCAGAAGAGCTTGCAACACAAGAACAGGAAGGAAAAAAAATAGAAGAGTTGGAAATAGGTAATAATATAGAAAAAGAACGTAAAGCAGAAGCGATCGCTTTCCTC
>CAZIUS010000029.1:0-415 GCA_964542385.1 uncultured Candidatus Peribacteria bacterium | reverse complement strand
ACTAAGGCGCAACCAAAAAACTACGAGGAAGCTCATGTCTTCAAATGAGAATGAGAATTTGCTCAAGAAGATTACTTTACACGAAAAGCAATTGATACATTACCTGCAAGCAAAAAAGCAAAAATACCTACGTATAAAGATATGCGAAAAACCTTAGCAGCAATTCCGTGATGACCAGTAGGACAAGCGGTCCCAACTCGTGAGAGTTCAACGTATCGAACGAAATGATCAGCAAAGATCTTGAGTATTCTGTTGTGAACACAAATGTCCGGCTACCGTCGGGCTGGTGAGCGTGATCATTCGGCTAAGAGCGGCTTTCTTTGGTCTGCTTCGCCGTATGCTTCAACTTGCGCGTGGGCGTTCGAACGGGATAGTTCCGGAGGCAAACTTGTCGACTGTAGTAAGGACTGCGCCT
>CAZIUS010000028.1:10641-11928 GCA_964542385.1 uncultured Candidatus Peribacteria bacterium | reverse complement strand
ACAACAGCTTGTCAGGGTCTGAGTACTTTTGGTACTGCAAGATTTTGCGTCATAATTTCACGAGCGAAACGTTGATCATCTGCTTTTAGTTTTGGTCGTGTATTATAATGTATCGGGACTGCAATTTTTGGATTTATTAATGCAACTGCTTCGATTGCATCATCGACATCCATTGTATAGGTTCATCCAATTGGAAGAAACGCAACATCAATATGCTTATTCTTTAATAATCAAAAATCAAGCGTGAGTGCACTATCTCATGCATGATATATATTCTTTCAAGACAATGAAATCAAAAGTCATGCTGGTTGCGTACTGATTCCAGTTTCCAGTATCGCGCCATCATGAATTGCTGTATAAAATTTTACTGATATAAGTGAATCAGAATATGTTCCGCCAATACCAAACCCATGGACGTTCTTTATTGCTTCAGTTTCAAGCCATTTCGCGATGCCATAAACCGTGATTATTTGTATGGATTTATTTTGTCTTGCTAAATCTAGTGTATCACCAATATGATCTCCATGTCCATGAGTAATGAGAATATGGGTAATATTTTTTTGCATACAATCTTCTACGGTACAATCACACGATGGATTTCCAGTAATAAACGGATCTATCAAAATTGTTCATCAATCGTATTGGAGTTCCACAAAAGAATGTCCATGAAAAATCGCTTCAATCATGTGTGATCGTTTATAAAATTAAAAAAACTTAGAAATGAGTGAGTCTCTTGCATTCAATGATCAGATACTTTGATGTGCTTTTCTAAACACTTCTCTAAGATCTTTATAAATAACCAATCATAACACTTCTTGAATTGTAGCCCATTTGTGCATACCTAGAAATCATTCTGTATCTGCTACTTTTACCGCATCTGGATCACCATCATACTTTACCAAATAGTAGGTAATATCTTTATCTACTCACAACTCTCCAGCATCAGTATAGAGCTGTAAAGAAATCGTATCAAGTAACTGTTTTATTTGCAAATGTTGTTTTGTAAGACCTACCTCTTCGTAAATTTCTCTGAGTGCAGTTTGTTCTGGTGTTTCACCAGGCTGAATTTTTCATTTTGGAGCAATCCATTCAATTTTTTTTGATAAAGCAAATCTTTTTACCAAAAGATATCTATACTCACCTGTTTTTGCGTCAACGTGATAAATTACTCATCAGGCACTTTGTACTTTTGGAACCATAAGAAAGTTAAGAATTAAAAATTAAAATTTAAAAGAAGACTATGCAAGCGCTTTTTCTACTAGATATGAATATCACGGTATGAATTTA
>CAZIUS010000028.1:0-10541 GCA_964542385.1 uncultured Candidatus Peribacteria bacterium | reverse complement strand
TTTTTCTCAACCATGGTTATCAATGAATAAATTTTTTCAAAAGGAGTATATTTCTTTTGTGGTCAATTCTTGCTGGTCAAAGAATTGCAATGATTGCATCATACCCATTAATTTCAATTTTGGTAAATACTATAGCAATAAGTTTTTCATCTGTATCTAAGACCGTATAGTAGACATTTCACTTTTTCATTACTTTGGAATCCAATGCTTGTACAATCTCTTTTCATTCAATAAATTTAATCAAATATCTGGTCGTTTCCATATCTCACAACAAATTTTCTTTCAAAAGATTGTTTAATCAAAGATAATAATATTCATCTTCTTTTAAAAAGCCTACTACTGCACCATCCATATATTCTCATAGTGTTTCTACCATTGATCTGAGGTCTTTTCTCGCATAATCAAGATCAAAATGTACTTCATCAATTTCAACCGTTGTTTCATCTTCTGGCAATGCCATTAATGTATCAATGTAACTAGAGAGTCATTGTGCTGTAGGAATTCTTCAAGCACTATGATAGGGTTGATACAATAATCATTCTTTTTCCAATATATTCAAATATTTCCTTAACGTCGAAGGCGCATAGATAGCATCATCCAACGAATGCAAAAATTTCGAACCAATAGGCTCTCATTTTGAAATATAATGGTCAATGACTACTGCAAGCAGTTCTTTCAGTTTATTGTCGTTCATACTAGAAAATGAAAGAAAATGATCAATAGTGTATACATGTTCTAAAAACTTTTGCAAGGTTTAATTATCAATTTTGAATGGTTGTTGTTTGAATGATTGTGTATTAAAAGATTCATTGGAAGATGGTTTAGTCTGAATAAAATAGTTTTGTTCAAAGGAATTATACATGGATCCGTTTGTTTCTATTTCATTTCACGATCATGTCCATACAAAAATAACGTATCACAAAATAACTCATAAGAGAAGTGCTCATCAAACCATAAATATAGTTTTCATTGCATACCAGTAAAATAAATATATACAATTGTATTGTTTTTATGATGGTTTGTCAAAAAAATCACCCTTTCATTTATCTTTCAGTTTCATGGAAATACAACGCATTGATACCACTCGTACAAAATCACCGATACCTTCAAAAAGAGTCGCTAATCGAGATTCGTTCATTTGACAAGAACCAATTGTTAAAATCGTTTCAACCGCAGTACAATGAGCTATAAAAACAAATGAACCTTTATGACATATGCTCCTTACGTGACCAAGTGGTCATGGAAAAACAACATTAGCACGTCTCGTAGCTGACGATATGCATGTTCGTGTCCATCACATTACTGCCTATGCGCTTCAAAAGCCTGCCGACATTGTTTCATTGTTAAATAGTTTACAGGCAAACGATATTTTATTTATCGATGAAATACATAGGTGTAAACCAGTAGTTGAAGAAGTATTATATGTTGCTATGGAAGATTATGCAATCGATATGTTACTTCCTGATGGAAAACCATTGAGAATCAATTTACATCCATTTACTCTTATTTGAGCAACAACAAAACCTGAAATGCTCAGCACACCATTAAAAAATAGATTTGTTTATAAACTCCACTTTTCTGAATATACATCTCGTGAAAAACAATTATTACTGCACAATTGAATAACTCGTTATTGAATAACACTTTGAACACCTTCACTATTGCATAAAATTGAACAATACTGCTCTCCAGTTCCTAGAGAAATAGGTAATTTATGTAAACAATTGTTTGATTGGCTTCATGTTCATGCAACCTCATGAACGTTACTATTGAACGAATCTGATCGACAATTGTTTTTACTGGATTTACAATTACTCAAAGGATGACTTACACCACTGCATAGTGCATATTTACTCTTACTCAGTGAACAAAATGGAAGACCAATGTGAGTAAAATCGATCGCATTATCACTTGGAGTACATGAGAAAACAGTTGAGGAAGAATTAGAACCAATTCTTATTAAACTTGGTAAAATTGAAAAAACGACAAAAGGGAGGATCATTGTTGTCGCACCATAACCTTATATTTATCAGGTTTGTATTGTATCATATCAGGAGTAGCTGAAAACAACTCAGGACGTTGCATAGCTTCGCGGACCATTCCTGCAAACAAATCAGGAATTACTCATAACTGTTCAGCACGAAGAGTCACCGGTGTAATACATAAAAAACGATTATCATTTATGAATTGATGTTTATTGGTATGCCACTGTAAGGTAAGATTTTTATCTGGGAAAAATGAAATTAACTTCTTTTGTCTGTTATGTTTTTCTTGAAATGTATTAATTCCTTTATTATATAAATGAACGACATTATCTCATACAAAGACCAAAATTCATCCTCTACATTGCAATTTCCATTGTTCAATAATCAAACAAATATCCAAAGTTGCTTTTAATAGCGATTTTTTAGCTCTTATTTTACTTCGTTTTAAATCAATTATCTTGTTGTCATTAACATATTTTAGCAAACTAATACGAAGCAGATCAAGTGATGCTTTTTCTCATCGTAAAAAACAAACAGTTTGCACACTTTTATCAGGAAATCAAGATTCATCACTATATAATTGCATTTGATGAGCGATTAAAAATATTAAATGTGTATGAGTCTATTTTATGATTTTCTCCAATAATTACAAACAAATTATAAATTATTTCATAAAAATGTCTGTACGAAAACAAAAATGACACACATAAACTGTAAAAATGCCTTGAAATAAGACTATTATCAGCTATAGAAAAGTAACGCAAAATTTGCTTTTTTAATATAAAATAGTTACAATTATTTTGTTCAAAATAAAACTTTAAATCTTATTTCTACTCGGATGAAACACATATTATCTACTTACGACCCAATTTCACTTGCTTGATTACAAGCAAAAAGTGAATTAATGGAAAGAGAAGAAAGTAAATATTTAATTCATGTTAAACATCTTGAATTATTATTGAAATGATTACAAGAACAATATGAAATTCTCGATATCAAATGAAATCGTGAATTTACTTATGAAAACGTCTATTTTGATACTGATGATTACTTTTTCTATCATCAACATCTTAATCAAGATAAAAGCAGAACCAAGATTAGAACAAGAAAATATGTAGATAGTCAACTTGATTTTATTGAATACAAACAAAAAATTGGAAAAGTAATCAAAAAAGAAAGAATAACGATATGAGAAGAAGATTATGGTCATACTACACCTGATACGATTAGTTTTTTAGAATCATGTTTTGAAAAATATTATGATCAAGACAAAAAATTTCAATTAGTTCCTACCTTACGTAATCAATACAAAAGAATTACATTATGTCACAAAACGAAAAAAGAAAGAGTAACAATAGATATGCATATCGCTTATAGCGAACCTGATTCTGATAAAATAGTGCTCTCTTTGCCTCATCTAGCAATTATTGAATGTAAACATGCAGAAAAAAAACCACATTTTGCAGAACTTATGAAACAACAACAAATTCCAGAAGTAAGTTTATGTAGTAAGTATTGTCTTTGAGCTTATTATCTTGGTAAAACGCAAAAATATTCTTCATTTTTACCAACCATTATATATATTGATACGTTAAAAAACACTCAATGAGTGTCTGTTAATTTTGTCAAAGATTATCAACAACGAATCAAAGATAATAAACGTCAAACAAATCAACTAGTTATTTCTGGGTAAGCAACATTAAAGTATGCATAAACTCATTTTCAACCACACGAAGAATTTGGATATCATTGCCATCAAAGAGAGGTGATTAATGTCATGATACTTGTTTCATTTGGTCACTCAATTTCAAGAATAGGTGGTAATCAAATATATTCATCAATATCAAATTGATATCATCACCACGTATAAGTAGATCTTCTTTTAACCCTACAATGGTCTACTAGTTCATTTCGTGATTTACTTTCTATAAAAAATTCATTAGGTAACTTGGTATCAAATTCATATGCATGTTTTGTTTTTCCTACCGGTAGTTTCCATTTATACGTGAGTACTGTTTTATTTTCAGTATATCTCACTCTTCCGCGCACAAACTTTGGGTTATTTGCTTTCAAATAAACATCTACTATAATCTCATTTCATAAATTCTTAGCTCAAATACGATGTAATTTTCTCTCAATTTCGTTCTTTTGAATATCAAAAAGCTTTATTTCACATTCATACATACATTATTTGACAATATAAAATATTTATATATAATATATACATAATAATATACATAAGTCAAGTTAATTTTATTTTTTATATCAACTATGCAACTTAAGGACATCTCAACGCTTCCACCAAAAGATATGGAGAAGGATTTTATCAAAGAAGACACTGAAATGCTTTTGGAAAAAATCAAAGAGTATCAACGTATTATGTATGCACAGAAAAAATATAGTATTCTCATTATCTTCCAAGCAATGGATGCTGCTGGCAAAGATGGCGCTGTAAAAGATATTTTTAGCTGAATAAATCCATTATGATGTAGAGTGTTTTGACGAAAAGCTCCTACAGAAATTGAATTAGACCATGACTTTTTACGACGCATTCATAAATCTACTCCAGAAAAATGAATGATTCATATATTCAATCGTTCACATTATGAAGACATTTTGGTTCCCCATGTAGAATGAATACTTCCAAAAGACATCATTGAAAAAAGATATACACATGTAAACAATTTTGAACAACTTCTTGCTGATAACAATACTCATGTTCTTAAATTTTACCTCCATATTAGTCGTGAAGAGCAAAAAGAAAGATTGGAAGAAAGATTACAAAATCCTCAAAAATTTCGAAAGCATAATGATAATGATCGAGAAAGTCGTAAAAAACGAGATGAATACACTGAAACGTATGAACAAATATTTAATAATTGTACCATAACTCCACGACATGTAATACCAGCTGATAAAAATCGATGGAAAGTTCATCAAATAGCGCAAATTATTGTTAGTGAATTTGAAAAAATGGATCTTAAACGACCTGGATTAGAAACTGAAAGATTTGATTAAAATTAAGGATTAATAGCTCAATAACAAAGAAATGAAGGTAATTCATTGTTTTTAATTGCATTTAAGGAAATTGTATTATTACTATCTTGAGCTATACTTAATACATTTACATACTTCATAGGCAGTTCTCATCATACCAATTCCATACAAAATTGTTTATTTGATGCTGATGGATTAGCAACAATAAAATAATTGCTACTCGTCCCACTATATACTGGCATATCACCTCAAAATAAATAATCTGATGGATTTCATGTTTCTTTTTCCAAAACTGAACTTAAATTATTTAAGTTTTCATCTATAATTCTGATAGAATAATATTCTCAAGTTCATGCTACTCAAGAGTATGCATTATTTAGTGAAGGAATATAAGTATTTAAAAAAGTATTTGATTCAATATTTGAATATGAAATAACATCAAAATCAGTCGAATTATCTATATACAATGGTGTAATAAAACAATCTCACGATCATAATTGCATATATCATTGTGCGTTTGTTCATGAAGATGTTAATGAATCACAACTACTAAATACCTCATATGCATCAGCAATTACCGGCGAACGAGAAGTGATGGTCGTAAGCGTTTCACAATTGGGATCACGACATGATGATCAAGATGTAGTAATCGTATTTTCAAATCAAAATCAATGATATTTTACCTGTGTTAATCATACTTCAAGTCATCAATAAGCCATATAATAGGTCGAATAATAATTTTGAAATAATCAAGAAGTTTTAATCATAAATCAAACATATTGAGAAACTAATAATCACAATAATGATGAAATAAACATGATCATCATTACCAAAAATGTAATATTAGCCTTTTTCTTACAAATCAGATTGTTGTTTTTTACCATAATTGTGAAGTTTAATACTAAATTTTTAACTATTTTTAACTATTTTACTCATATTTTCTCATAGTAAAAAATAATTGGAGTTGTTGTTTAACTCTTAACCACCATTTTGTTTCATCATATTGGGGCACACGAAATTCTGTAAACAGTCGAAATCAAGCATGAATCAGTCACGTGTACAAACCTGGAGATGTATATGGTAAAGTTCTAGCTGCATATGAGTTAACTGAAATTAAATCAGGATTAGTGAGATTAACAGATCATGTATTTGAAATTCATCATCACACAGAATAATCTTCCCAACTTAATTCCAAAAAACAGTTTTCTGCAACGTTACAAATATTATTTAAATAATATTTAAAATCATCATCTGCAAGTTGTAACGTTGATTTCCATCATCGTGTAGACGCATCTCATCATGTTAATGTAAGATCCAGTCAAGTAATATTCATATATTGATCATCTACCATATTTTGCATAGTTTGTACGACGTACATCATTTCTGCATGCACAGTTCTATTGAGTTGTACAAACACAGCAATACGTCAGATAGTAACAAAAACTTCAAAAATCAGTCAAATTAAAAATCACATAATTACTACAGTAATCATTACTTCAATTAAAGTGAATCATCATTTCTTTTTCATTTAATTTGACGAATAAAGGAAAAGACTATCTCATGTCGCCAATGCTACTTTCTAAAAGCACTTGTTTAGAATATCATCATCTAATATAATAGACAATACTACGAACTCCTAAAACACGATCAGTATTGCCAGAATAATTGGGATGCGGAAATATTTCAATTCGTCTAAAAAATGGTGTTTCATTACCTCATTGTGATTTATGATCATACCAAAATCACGTATATGAAGTAGAATCTTGTGTATACCAAATTCATGTATGATACCAAACTGCTGCATCGCCAGTAGATCAAATTTCAGTAAACATATATAATCATGTTAACGATCGATCAATTTCATATCTTGTTAATGTTCAACTCAAAAAGTGTCTATCACATTGCCAAGATCATCCATTATCACTCATTTCTACGCAATCCCGGTCCATACCTTTTTCAATATTGCTATCCCTAAGATGGAATACAATATCCATCGCTTCTTTTGCTAAACTTACAGCAGTGTCTTTCGTTCTGATATCATATAATCGACTTATATTTGAAATTAACATACGTAAAACAACTAAAATTCAAACTCAAAAAATGTAAATTGCGATAAGCACTTCAATTAATGTTATTCATTCGTATTTACGATATAGTTTTATGGACATGGTGTTATAAACAATTTACAAAGAGCCATATTTCGTGAAAAACAAAATTCTTGATCATTAACTGTACTAGAAAGTTGAAAAGTAACATCACCAGTATTGTTTATTACATCTACACATGCTCTTTGATATGGAGTAAGGCGAATCTGGTTACTTGCAGGAAGATTTAAGAACGTTATTTCTGAACGTAACAACGAATATGAAGAGAATCATGTTCAGGTTGACGAATCTAAATGAACATCAATACTTCAAGTTCATATATCGATAATAAGATTTGTAAACTTTTCTCATTCAAAGTAGTTTGAAGATTTTACATAAGACATAGCATAATTAATGATATTTATTACTTCTTCTTTTTCTTTTCTTAATTGAAGTTCTTTTAAATATTCTGATCAAAAGAAAATGGTCATAGACAAAATAAGTCATACTATAACCATTACCATTACAACTTCTATAAGGGTGAATCAATTTTTACGCATTGTATATCAAAAAAAACAACTCACTTCTTATGTACTGAATATAAACAGTAGTGCAAGCGATTTTTGTTATGTTTTTATTGTATTAGTAATGTGTAAAAAAATTACACGATAATCACATGAAGAATAGTCAGATTTTAAATTTTTATTCACAATTAACTTTATTTGTTTTTGTTGTATTTATGTTGTTTGTACACCATCCAATAGACTTCAAATAACACCAAATACTGACATCGCAACCATAGCAATAATTCATCATATAAAGACAATAAGTATTGGTTCAATTACTTTTGATAAACCATCTAATAACTTATCAAATTCATCAGTATACATTGCAATTGCATTTGTCAAAGCACTTTCAAATGATGCAGTTTCTTCTCACACTTTTAACAGCGCTACGACATCTCTTGACATTAGATCAGTGTAATTTTCAAAAACACTCCCAATAGTTTCTCATTTATTAATACCAGCAATCACATCATCTATCATTTGTTTATATGATAAATTTCCCATAATATCTCTCAAAAAAAGAAATACTTCAAGGAAGTTCATCCCTGCTTCCATAAGTAATTTCATGTATCTCATAAATTTAATAAGATTATAATATTGTGATAATTTACCAACTAACGGAGCATGAAAAATATAACTATCTTTAAAACGTTGTCATTCTTCTGAAGAGAAAACAATAAATCATAACATTGAAAATACACATAACCATACAAAAATTGACATCACATTGTTTTTTAAGGTATTTGAAACCCGAATCAAAAACTGTGTCATAGCTGGAATTTTTACTCCAGGAAATCAAGCAATCATATCAAAGATTCAAGGCAGAATATTAGTAAACAGTAAGAAAACCGCCAAAATTGCAACACTAAACAACAATGAAGGATAAATCATAGCACCGATATACTTCCCTTTAATTTTTGCCAAAAACTCATATTCTTCTGCTAAGTATTTTAATACTTTTGTCATTTCTCACGATTCTTCACCGGACTTAATAATATTCACATCACCATCATTAAAATAATTTGGCATTTGCGTCATACTAAAAGAAAGTGTTTCTCACTGATTTAATGAATCATACATCACGTCACATATCTTTTTTATCGCTCATTTATCTGTTCATCATTTTACTACAAGTACAGCGTCAGCAATAGCAACTCATCATTCAATAAGATACGCTAATTCCCTATATAAAAATATTTTTTCTTTTATAGAAAAATATCATAATTCTCTTTCACGAAAAAACTTATCTACATATTTATCAACAATTTCATCTATAAACATCCACTGTATAAAAGTAAAATTATTCACTAATCTTTATTCATTCTGAATTCAGCGCAGATGCGTGTCAACCAGAGAGTAGTCAATTATTATCAACAAGTTGATCACCAGTACTTTGTTGACCATTATCTACAAGTAAATTTTCCTTTGGTGTATTTAAATAATAGACAGCCAATGATATTGCTACATCTTGTGTATCAAGATAATTAACAATATCGTAATTTACTGCCTCAATTCTCCACATTACTGGTAGGTCTTGATGTATTTTAGATTCAATATTATTTAAGAATTGCATAAAATCAGTATTCACCAAATAACTAACTTCAAGTGTGACTCAAATTTTATTCAATTTATATTCAGGCATAATTTCAATAGGAGGAGTAAATGTTATACTATTTATATCTACTAACTTTCCTCTTCCAGGTTGTGCAGAAAGAAACTCATTAATATTTCTTAAAACAAATTTTTGATCGAAGTTAAGTTTTTCAGCAGTGAGTCATTCTATCATTAAAAATGATCTGAGTAGATCAATTCTTGACATTAATGCTCACATCTCATCACACATTCATCGATTTACACAGTTTAATATCGTTGCTTGTTTTTCAGGAATTTCCAAATTTTTAACAATTTCGATTTGTTGATTTGTCTGCGCAATTTTCTCGTTCGTTTCATCAATTTGTTTTTGTACCTCATCAAGCTCATTTAATTTTCATTCTTCACCTCTTTTTGTAAGCATACTAATAGGATCAGTAATAGAGATACCAAAAGCTCATTTTCATCTTACATCTTCTATTGCACTGGTAAACATTGGTTCAATAAGAATAATTACTACCACAAGTATGAACGTATAGACTCTATACCTCCATTTTGTAATATGAGTTTGTCTCATAACGATTTGTGTAGGATCATTTTCATGATCGTTAAGACGTTGGCTTAGATCAGTCATAGTGTAAGATATCAGCATCTAAATAAAAATCATATCATCATTGTTCAGCATTTTTTCTATATGAGGGAATAGTTAAAAATTGAATAAATTGATACGAACTAAACGTGTCTATAATTCATCATTCTGCATAAATGTCTTTTAATGCAGAAACGCGTCATTGTAAAGATATTTTTTTAGCATCAATTTGAAAATTAGCTAAATCTACTCATTCCTTTTCTTGGTTATATGATTTAAGTTGTTCTAAGAGATTAGTAAGATATTTTAAGCTTTGTTCTCGATTAATTGTTTTAGTTTCAGTTTCTAAATATTTTGCCGCAAGGAGTTTTAAATATCAACGATCTTTCTGCGCATCTGCTAACTCTTTTTTCGTATCCATAAGTTCTTGATTCTTTTCTACAATTGTTACTGCCAGACGATTTGATTGCATTGCCATATATCATCGATATCCAAGCATAAACAACAAAACAAGCAAAGCCAATACTGCGTGACCAGATTCAATATTAATTTGTTTTAGTGATCTTCCCGCTTTCGCAAATGCAATATTCATCGCAATATAAAATTAAACAAAAAAAGTAGTACTTAATCATACTGACTTTTTCAAAATAATGCAAATTTTACTATACTTTTTTTTTCAATAGGAAAAATTTATCCTTAGTTTTATTACACTGAATAATTTAATCGAGAA
>CAZIUS010000027.1:0-12062 GCA_964542385.1 uncultured Candidatus Peribacteria bacterium | reverse complement strand
GATTTTCAAAGTCGACAAGGTTTGCAATAATTGTGCCGATTAACTCAGCAAGATCACTTGTTATGCACATAAAATTAATTTTAAAGATTATTATAATATTTCTGCCCACTTTAGACCTGCTCTAAGAGTTTGTGCATCTTGAATATCTGCAACAAATACTTGTGGGTGTTCTTCAGCGAGATAGGTTGCAGCAAGCTCATCGGATTTACGTCCAGAGCCATTGATGACAATTAATTTATGCCCTTCTTCAATAGCTCTGACTGCCTCTTTATAGGTAACTCCACCACCTTCGAATGTGATGATACAGGTCTTTGCACCTCCTTGTCTCCATGTGTCCATGAGATTGGGTATTAACATTTTCTTGAACCGCAATTAACTCATCGTATTGAGCATCTGGAGCATCTAGATAAGTTTCTTCAGGAATAATATTGTTATCATTAAATAACAAATTTGCTTTTCCTTCTTCTCCTCCCGCGAGTCTGAATATTTCCGTTCTTGGAAAACTGCCAAGTACTTTGATATTTGAGTTTCCTTCTGCAAGGATAACGGGGAGTCCCGTGACCATGAAATTTCTCGCTCCGTCTGATTTATTGTACTTTGCAGTACCGCCAGAAAAGAGAACTCCTCCAAACCCTTTAAATGCAGTTTTAAAGTAGGTAAATACTTCTTCGACTTTTTGTGGTTCCATTTTACCACAACCACCTGCGATACGTACTACATTTCTGTTTTGTTCTGGCAGATCATTGATCGCAGTGACGAAACTTACTGGCACAGCTTCGCTCGCATTCATTACGTGAAATAAACAATTTTTTTGATTCATTTTAAAAATATTTCTTTTTCAGATGTTGCACCACCATTATAGAAAACCGACGCACATCGATACTGTTTTTCTCGACGTAATACTTCCATTTCTATAAGAGCAGTACGGTATTCATCCTCCCAACGTACTCCGATATCAGCAGTAGCTTGGACCATGATATGAAAATCATTCTCGACTGTAAAAGTCGTAATATATTCTTCATTTTGTCCAAAACAAAGTAAAGGAAAAGGGCTATCAGGAATTTGTATAAGTTCCAAATCATCACCTTTTACCTTTGGTATAATACCGATAGTAGTACAATTAGGTGCCACTTTTTTTATTGTAGGCAAGAGTTCAGTTACTCCTGGACGTATTTGGTGCAAATTATTGCGATAGAGCATTCGTGTTCCACCACCGATAATTACCCCTTTATACTGCTCAAAAGCGGTTGCAAAAGAAAGCAAACGTGCTTCCTCAGCACTGTCCATATACCCGCAACCACCAGATATGCGAACGATATAACTCTCTCCACGCGTCATACACAACGACGCGATACGAGATGCTTCGTTAATGTTTTTGACGATGAAGTTTGTCATTTTAAAATATTATTTTAAGGTTCACAAATATACTTTTATATTAATATTATGCAATAAGTCAATATTAAAGCTATTGAAATTTATATGAAGTTGTTTATATTACCGTTGTCCACTTGTTCGGGTAAAGATGAAAGAAATGATACCAGTATTCATATCAATAATTGATGTGGCATATAGGTACATTTTCTTTCACTAAAATCTTTATATCATGAAAAAGTTGTTTTGGACAGTAGCAGGAGTAGTAGTTGTTTTGATTTTGGATACATTACTTGAAGATCACGTTGATCTAAGTGATGAACAAAAAACGATACAAAATCATCTTCTGCAAAAAGGTTTTACGAATGTTTCTTTTGGGAGTCTGCTCCCATCGTCTTGCAGTGCATATGTCATCTATTTTACTGCAAAAGACTCTAGAGGAGTCTTAGTAAAAGGAACAGCGTTACTGTATAAAGACGAAATAAGATTCTATTTGTAAACTGAGAAGGTTGGTCGATTTCGACCCGCCTTTTTTTGTTTATGAAAAAATTGATGATCAATATTTAATATACAATAATATAAGGAAGTCAATAAAATCACTTGTAAATTAAAAAAAGAAAAGTATATAATAGGTATTGTCAAGTTCATTAAAAAAAATAAATTATGAGTCAAATATTTTCGTTGCCTGGAATTATTGATTTTTTGACCTTATTGCTTTTGCAAACGGTCTTTAGTATTGATAATTTGTTGTATATTGTGCTAACGTCAAACAAAGTAGATGTTGCACAACGAATGCGTCTAAGGAGGATGAGTATCCTTGGATCAATGGTAATTCGTGTAGGGTTGAGCTTCGCAGTACTGGAGCTCCTGAAACACGTAAATCAACCATTCTATTCTGCTGCTACGACGATGCTTCAAGTAGATCTCAATATGTACAGTATTATCCTCGTAATCGGTGGATGTTTATTGTTTATTACAGGGATTCGAGAGTTGAAGCATATTGCAGTTGTTCGAGACAAAGGACTTGAACATGAAAGTAGTCAATCGATGAGTTTTGCGAAAGCAATGTTTATTATTGTTCTGATGAATGTTGCGTTTTCTTTTGATTCGACGCTTAGTACGGTCGCTTTTACGGATAATACGACTGTTGTCATAATGTCCGTGATTGCCGGTAGTTTGATTATGTATTTTCTTGCTGATAAACTCAGTTCGTTTATACAACGAACCAAAAATTATGAGATTATCGGGTTGATGATGCTAGTGATTGTAGGAGCGATGCTCATTACGGAAGGATTACATATTTGTAACCTGCATCTGTTTGGATTTTCTCTGCCAATGATAGAAAAACAGTCGTTTTATATCAGTATAGGAGCATTATTTATTGTCCAGTTGGTCAGCGAAAAATACGCTGTACACAATGGACAGTTTTTCAAAAATTAATTTCTTAATAAAAAAAATAATTAAACCTATGAATGTAATTGATGTATTATTCTATAAATTAGGATTCTTGTTTTTTTTCTTTGCTTCACTATTTATTTTCTTTACTCTTTATAGAGATTACAAAGAGAATCAACAAAAAAAGAAAATAGAAAGCCCAAAAAATATTACTATTTTTTTGACTGCATTTGTGTCTGCGTTTTCGGAAATTTTTATAACTTTTTCAATTATCATTTTAGTGATTTTTGAGTTATCTACATTATTTCTTTGCATATTTTTATATTCGAAGATATTGTCTTCTCTAGGAGAATACAAACTATTGTCAATTATTTCTGTATTGATAATGTTTGTATGTACGATTATATTCTTATTGCTCGATGAAAACAAAACGTGGGATATGGAAAGACATCAGTATGTTGTCAATGAATATCAATGGTATTGTTTTTTTGCTACACTAATTTCGATGATTATATTTGCAGTATTATAACATAATTACAATATAATCACATTTTTTAAAAAATTAATTTCGTAATCAATTAAAAATCTTATTTATGCAAATCGTATTTTTTGTAATCAATTTGATTATAATCGTAGTATTATTATCAATAATGGGGGCTTATTTTATGCCATTACTCAAAAGAGTAGTCAATAAAGAGTCACGAAAGAAACCTTATTCAATTGGGGGTCAAGTAGCATGGATCATCGCTTTGACATCATTTACCCTCTTGCGAGGAGCTTTTATGTCATGGTATCCAGAGACAAGTCATACATTGGTATGGGTGTTACTGATATCAATTCCAGTATGTGCTGGAATTATAAGTATAACCCCAGGGAAAGAGGTTTATGGATATTATCCAGGAAACGAAACTTCACTTACACAGTGGTTCTTTTCGTTTTTACTATTTGGTATATTTGTCGCTTTATTGGTAATGAAATTTACATTACAGTAAAAAAATTTAAAAAAATTTTAAAAAAAGAACCATGTTAGTACTTCTTATTATTATTCTCGTCATTATTTCATCATTAAGCTTAATCATTGGCTTTGATGAATTGCTTGCGGTACGTTCTTTGCAGGCTGATATCAATACTGATATTCAGGTTGCTCAGTGGAAGGGCCATGAATATCACGCAAGCAATAAAAGAAATAAACAAATAGAATCACTCGTATATTCCGTCATAGCATTTTTTCTCTCAATATTGTTGATCTGGTATCTGCCAATCTGGTTCTATGAAGAATCATTGTATTGGTGGGTACGAGGTTTACTGATTTTGCCGTTATTACCATTATTGATAGAACAAATACTTATTGAGGAATTTCCTGATGGATTGAAAATGATCTCTGTCTCTTTGATTGTTATGCTAATTATTATTGTTATATTAAGTACAATGTACTTTATGCAGTAGCATTTAGCATTGCAATCCTCACCTAATACTAGCAGTGGTCTTTACCGCTGCTAGTTTTTTTTTATGAAAAAAACCTCTCACGAAAACCGTGAGAGGTACGAATGTTATTGTCGTACCTTATCTTCATCTACACCCAAGAGTGTGAAAATATTTTTTCATGAAAGCTCACAAAGACTATGAATTATATTAGTTCATTGAAAAGATCGATCTTTACATTCAGACATTAGTTTTCATGATTTTTGTTTTGTTACTCTGATTCAAATTTCGTTGGTTGTATCATTTTTTAGAAAATATATCATACTGTATTTACTATGAGTACTCCCTATCCAAGATAATATTTCTCCAAGAAATCAAAACGAGAGATTAATTTCTTTGAGTAAATGTTTAACGAATTTATTATCATCAAATTCTAATTCATATAACACAATTCATTTATTTTGTTCATAAATATTTTCTTTTTTGATATATGCTAGACATGCAAAAAAATCTTTTATTCTTTCTGTTTTAATTATTTCTGAATCATATAATTTAGGGTTATTGAGTATTTCTAAAAGATGTTTTTTTGTTGTAATGATTGAAGATATTTTATTTACTAATCATTCATCTTCATCATTTGATCATTCTGATAACAGCAATAATAAATTAAACAACTCTTTGCCAAGTTGATGCTCATTTAGTTGTTCTGTTGCTTGTTTTGCTCGTTTACGATTGATTGCCATGTATAATTGAGAAAATAAATTTATAATTACTATAAATATTATTCTATTAAAGTCAATTAATAGTGAATAAAATAATTATTAAAAAACCTCTCAAGCATAAATCTTGAGAGGTAATAAAATTAATTAGTTCAATATACTACGAACCAAAACCACCGGCAGCAGTTGCACTAGCGGAAGCGCTAGCACTTTGCGATGCTTCTTGTATGGCACGGAGGATCGCTTTTGGATCCATTGCACTTGGCGTCCAAATTTTGTCTTTCGGAACACCCATAGAGGTGAAGACTGCATTGAAATCGGTGTTACCATCATCGATACCAATCGCAAATACGCTGTTGGTTTCTGATTTTAGGATTTCATCAACAAGTGATTTTACATCTTGAGCACTATATTTTCTACTGTGTAGGTCTGCTCCATCACTGATTATCATGAGAAATGATTTCTCTTGCAATCCTGCTTGTCTTATTTGTTGAATTTTTGCTAGCATTTGTGTTGCTGCTTCTGCAGCTCGATCATACAATGGAGTCCCTCCACGTGGATTGTAATTTTGTGTATCCAAATAAGGAATTGCAAGATTGCCAGCATTATCAACAAGCAGAGAATACGGTAGATCAATATTTCCATCATTATTGAGACAGTCTATAGCGACCATGATGTTGCTTTTTTTTCTTGATTTCATAAGAATATCTAAAAACTCTTTTTGTCCATCTCGTACATATTGAGCCAATTTAGAAAGAGAACTAGAATCATCGATGAGCATATGATAAGTAATAGCCTCAGAGTCTACAATGTCATCGACAGAGACGCCAAGGTTACTGATTTTAGGATTTCCTTTTGCAATCGTTAAAGCAAAATTTGCTGCTGTTGGATCAACGTCACCATTAGTGGCTCCGGTTCCGAGCAGATTTTGTAAATTATTATTGTTTGTGTTCATTATAAATGATTTTTTTGTTTTTATGAAAATTTTTGATTGGTAACTAGGGACGGGGCAAGCCCCGTCCGAACGAAAATTGAAAAAAATTAGAAATCTGGCCATTGATCCATAGGAGTGGTAGATTTCACCACATGCATACCCGCTGCTGCAAATTTTTGCAAAGCAGCTTGTGCATCATCGGTATAATCTGGACCTCCTTGAACAACGACTGCACTCATTGTATCTTCCATGATGTAGACCTTCTTTGCAAGCTCAGGAGCTTGTTTGATGGTCACGATCTCATCGAGTAGGTTGTCAATCGTGCTTTTGACACAGTGACTTGCCGCTTGACCAGCGATGATCAACCTGTCTGCGGAGATAAGTTGTTCAATGAATGATTCGTTTTTCTCTGCGATCAATCCTTGACCATCCCAACGAGTCAAGACTTCAGGACTGAGCACTGAATAGTTTTCAGTCCATGGGTTTTGACCTTTGGTTTCATAAGCATACTCATTCCCATGCACGAAGGCATGAAAGAGGACTGCTTCAGAAATAACGCCAGCAAGAGCATGGCCTGATGTTCCGATAACACAGTGAGAAGGCCAAAGGTAGAGTTTATATTTACCAACCTTTGCCAATTCGTCCATGTAGTGGAGAATCTGACGTTTTGCCCAGAGCGTGTTACCTCCGCATAACCATTTTGGTAAGAGAGGATTGAGCTCGAGTGCTCCATCTCTTTCAGACATGATGACGCCATTTTTGTTCTCGATAATTTGATACGGACCTGGGGCAGTGCCTCGGGTAGTAACAAAAAATGTTGCAAAAAAGATATGATGCGAACCATGTGTATCCAACGTTACATTGATACCTTTCAGATTGTTCATATTTTCATAGATAAACCTCGCAAGACGATTATTGTCTTCCATCGCTCCTTTTCCAGAACGACCAGCGACATATAATCTTCCAAGTGGAGGTGGAAAACAGAAATCTTTTTGTGCATCAATGATCAACAAACGAATATCTTTCGCAGGGCGACTAATAGCATTTGCTGTACGGTACGCATCTGCCTCGACAACTAATTGATCGATCTGAGGATCGAACGTATAGTCGGAAGCGTTAGCAGGATTGTAAAATGCCGGAATCGGCGTTTTTTTGTAACTCATAATAAAAATTTTTTTTGTTGTTTGTGAAAAATGTTTTAGAAATTATGGGGAAATTACCCTCACTCGTTATCGGACTCCAAAAATGTTAGTCTCTCTACTCTGCCAGACGAGCCGTATGGCTCCTTCACCCGCAGTCCTGCGGGTCTTCATTTTTATCGTCTCGACAACTCGTTTCGGTATGTATAGTAAATGCAATTTAAATTAAGAATGATCTAATGGTGCATTTACTATAATTTCCCAACTTACTTAATACTCAGTTGTGTAATTGTCTTTCCATCATTGACGATGAGTTCGCCATTGATGAAATGTAATCGAGCAAGGGCGTTACCCCATGGTGCAGTGTCGACAAAATGTTTGAGCTCGACAACAAATCCGTTTGAAAGGCCAAGTTGATACACGCCATCGTCAGTATTGACGAGACATTTTTCTCCGAGAGCGCTTTTTCCACGTACTGAAGTTGCCCATGATTTGTCAGTGTTTTCTAGTTTCCCTACGACAGCTCCTTGTGCAGTAATGACATAAATATTCGTAATTGTTTTTTTAGTAATCAAATCACGATATTTTACGAAAAACCAGCAATGGGTGTCGGTGAAACTGCATGATGCATCGATAATGTCGCCTTTGAAGGTGATTGGAATCGATGTGTTCATCTGTGATTTTTCTGTATTGAAACAGAAGAAATACCATAATGACGGTGCTCCATAAAGTCCAAAACCAAATGTTTCTCCTGTCCAGAACAACGTTTTGTCATGAATCACTTTTCCCAAACTCAATTCTTGAGAAAAAGAGTTTTGATTGAGACTATTTCGTTTGATTTCGCCATTATCAATCCAAAAGTAATACCGACTATTGGTACTAAATATAGGAGACCCAGCGAAGACACCAGTTTGTTTGGAAATAATTTGATTATTTGGTGAGAGAATGTGTACCATATTGTCTTTTCCAAGCAATGTTTGATTACCACATATTTCCCATCGCAAACCAGGTTCTTTATTTCCAGGAATGACAACCATGCCATTTTCACGAACAAATTGTGTTCCATCGTGATAGAGATACAAGAATTGTCCGTTTTGAACGGCTGAGTTCAGAATGGTATGACCGATACGATCGAAGAGCAATTTTGCAATCACGGTTCCATTGATCTGTTGAATCGGAACAATCAGTGGACGAATGAGGTGGTTACATGAAGGACATTGATGTCGTGCATGATAGGTTCCGCAGGTCGTACAGGTTGTCCATTGGAGATCTTCGAGTAGTTTTCTAGGAAATTCACCTCGTTTGTCTTTGGTGAATATCTCCCAGAGGTGGTGTGCACAATCATCCGTCAATATATGTGGTCCCAGATTTGCATAAAATTTTGGGGTAATAACATCATCACGGAATGATTGCGGCTTCTTCGGATCCAAAACAGTAAGTCGTTGGAGCGGTCTAAGTCCATTTGGTACTTTTGGATTTCCTGCTATTGGTTTGTGTTGTCCGATGTACGGGTGCCAACACAACAAGCTGTTCGTAACAAATATACTAAAAGCATACCAGTCGGTTTCCTTACTATGGGTTCCCGTCATGGCCATGAAATCACCCAAAGGAGATTTTTCACAGATTTTCGGATCGACATAGGTTTGTGTAAAAGTAAGACTAGGAAATTGACTAAATTGATAGGCATCAGTATCCACGAAGTAAAGTACCCCATGTTTCACCAAAAAATTGTTGTCGTTGTAGTCGCCCAAAACGATGTTTTTGTCGTGCAACGCTTTGGTTCCAGAATGAAGGAGTAAAAGTAACTTTGTCATTTCATCATTACCAAGATTATTTTGTCGTTTTCCTGGGTCTGCGTATTGCAGCCAAGTCATTGGATTGATAATCAGTGGCATGATATAGCCTTTTACAAGTCCTTGTTCGTCTACAATAAGTTCTTGTGGAGCAAGAACTGTTCCAGGTAAATTTTTTGGAAAGACTTTGAGTTTTTGATTATACAAACGTAGTCTTTCTTTTGCCATGTGAATAGCTTGTATCGCTTGATTTCCAGGAAGTGATGTAAAACAAGTATCATCTGCTTCTTTGTAGATTTTGGCTACCTGAGTTGCATTGATCTTGTAGACATACGCTTCACCTCCTTCACCCAGCGGAGTAGCAGGAAGTTTGAGGGGCGTTCCATTTGCGAGAAAATATTTTTTCTTAGCCATTTGGTACCTCCTTTTTTTTGCGTAAACCAATCAAAGTAACATCATCTTTGCAGTATCCTCCTTCATTCATCATGCGAAGCCAGTTCGTTGCTGAAACAGGATTGCGAAAGTACAGATCTTTGGTCCACCATTGATTTATCTCACCGATAGGTTCATTGCGGACGTGAATAATCTGATCGTGCGCATCGATGAGTTCTTGGAGACCATCAGAACCAAGAAGGACAGAATCGACCTCATCCATACAAATGGATTGTTGGACATGAAACCGTAGTTCTCGATCTAATGTTTCAGAAGAGAGCGTGTTTGGGAGTACTGGTGTGAACTTATATGCAAGATACACAGGACTGTTTCCTTCTTGTGGCAGAATGGTGTACTGTGTTCCATTGAGGAAATACAAACCATCACCACATGAAAAGATCCAAACCTGATTATCGCAAATAATACATCCTAATAACGTTGCTTGTAGGTATTTACTAGCATATCTTTCGGGTTGCTCTATCAAAGAAAGATGCAGGGCAATACGATCGCAGACATCAAGAAATAGTGTTTGAAAAAATGTTTCATTACCTATCTGATGCCGCAATGAAAGAATGCTCGACGTAGTAAATTCGCACAGGAGTGCACTTCCTACATCAGATCGAGAGTATGGGTTATCTTTATTGCTGCATCCATCGCTAATAAGTCCTATAAACAAAGTATCGTCACAATATGTCGTGTACGAGTCCTGATTATTACCTCCTTTTTTGCGATGAGATGCACCAATGATAGACCCAGCAGTGAATTCAACTGTGTGCTTCATTGTTTTTATTATTTAAATTGTTAATGAACTATATTCATATATTGTATATGATACAATAACAGAATGGTGAAAAATGAACCACCCGAGGTGGCAATATAATTTGGAATCATCAAAAATTTGACGCAAGGTCATCGTTATGATGAAATAGGATACAAACCAGTACAAAGTGAGGGAATGGGTAGGAATCTTTATCGTAGATATACCGTTTCCCTGTATGCTGTAGTGATTTGTAAATGTATGATATACAATTAGTATTGCATTTCAAGAGTAAATGTGTATATTACAATTACTTTATATATTGTAATATAAAGATTAAGTATAATATGTATTGACATTTATATTGTAATATTTAATACTATACTTTGAATTTAAATTTTTATTTAGAGAAAATAGAGTAAATGGATTCAAATATCTCTGATTTACATGATAAAAATAAAAATGAGGAAGTGAGAGAAACACATTCTCCTGCTGAATCTTTTTGTGCAACAGAACTTGTAGATACAGTAAAGGATAATTTTTTTGTGTATTCAAAAATAGCGCAATCTCAGAACGAAAATGCAACAGAAATGATTCTGTTTCCCGTTATACAAGATATTATGAATTTTATTCTCAAATGAAAATATCAGGATATTGAACAGAAAAGAGTGTTTCGAAAACAAGAACTCTCTCGTTTAGAAGAAGATGATTGTTTAATTATAAATAAAAAATATGAACATAACGTATGAGGTCGGAAAGATTTGATTCAAGAATTGACTATGGTATTGTATAAAAAAAATATGCTTTGATATATTCCTTTGCGTGAATTTTTTGATATCCCTCTTGTAGAAGAAAAAAATTTTACCCCTACAGATGAGTGGTATTATAAATGAATTTCATTGAATATCTTACTCATGAGACAATTGGTATGTGAAGGATGGAAACACTTTGATGAGTATCTCGATTGTTTTACTCCTTATTATGATACTGCACGTTGATATGCATGGGGTTCACGTAATTTTTATAATCCTTCCCAGAAAGGGCACATCCTGTGTATCAATAAACAGAAACTGCAGGATCATATCTTGACCCTGCAATGAACGCCAAATAAAAATGAAGAATATTATATAATAAATAAACTACAAGATGATGAGCGTTATTTGTATCATACTATTGTTCCTATCTCATGTATTGATACAATCGTAGTAGTACAACCATCCAAACAATCTGGTTAATTTTAATTTATATACTACCATGGAAAACAAAGAACTCCACTATCTCCACGAAGAATCTCACGATCCCGAAAAAAGATATGTCTATCAGAAGGTAACTGTTGATCAATTGAGAAAGTTGTTAGGATTTGGTCTTCAAAGAAATGATTATACCATTGAAGACGTAAAACAACAAATTAAGAAACTTCAATTAAAACCTCTTTCATGGATGATGCCTTCTGAGAAACAGCATAGATTATGCGTTTTTTATATCAACAATATTATCAATAAATTACTAGAGACTGCTACTTTGTTTAATAGAGATATACTAGTACGTGCAACACAATATACGACAAATAGTTCTATTTATGAAAATATACCCTTAGAACCTAATCAACAAGGTATAAGAAATTGTTTTACTATTGGTTTACTGATAGAGGAATTACAGAGAGATTTAAAAATGCTTGATCATACTCTAGAGTGATGAAAAAAAGATTTTTTAGATTTTGATAAAACAAATTATTATATTAATAAATATCATACACTTAATTTTGATTTAATAAATATTTTGGAACGATGAGAACTTAGATTTGTCACTTTAGAGTAAATAATAAAATCTACTTCCCTCAATTTCCTTGTATTTCCCTCATTTCTTTCTATTTCTTTCCCCTTAACCCATGAACACTATTGAATCTCGTCTAGAAACTATTTACGCTGAATCAAATGAGCACTTTACCAAGGAACCGATCGTGCAAACGACCTATTTGGTTAATTGAGAACTCCGTGAAGCATGAGCTACAGAGCGTATCTCTACGCCATTGACAGTAGAGTGAACATATGGTCAAGCACCTTCGATGACTGAAGAAGAATCACTTGCTGTGCTTGCATC